>CAVHZP010000057.1:0-4598 GCA_963640485.1 bacterium
CTTTAGAGCCGTCTTTCAGGTTGTAGGAAATCGTGTCTCCCTCTTTTACATTCAGCTCTTTGGCGAGGTCCTTGCCCACCAGGACGGCTTTGTCATCGCCGTCTTTCGGCCAGGCGCCGTCGAGCTGCCACCAGGATTTCATGTACTGCTCACCGGTGACGAAAATTTCGTCGGTAGGCAGTTTGAGTTTGTGGTCAAACCAGGTGCCGGTGACTGTGAATTTCTTCCCGTCGGCGGTAGAAAGTTCGCCGGTCAGATGGGGAGAGAATGCGACAATGTTATTTGTCCAGAAAATCGTTTTCAGTTTTCCCAGGTCATCTTCGTTCAAATATTCCTTCGGCCCCGACGATTCGTCTAAGCCGTAAATGTCCTTTAAGATCGAGGAATTTTTCGAAGTGACTGTAATATTGGCGCCGAACGCTTTTAATTCCTGATTCACCTTGTCGCCTACGTCAAACATGACATTCAGCATGGCGGTGGCCAGGGAAATACCCAAGGCGACCGTCAAGGCTACGAATAAAAGCTGCCGTCCCTGTCTCAGGATCGCGCCTTTTACCATTTGCCAAAACAAATGAGTCTCCTCCTTTCAAGTTGGAAATCGGGGTTACGCTAGAGGTTTAGTAGTCGGTAATCGGTAGTCGGTAGTCAGGGATTAGCGTCCATCAATCGGAACTACAGAACAGTCCGTGCTTAACTACTATCTCATACATTCGTTTGCCGGTAATCCGTGAAAGCAGTCAAACGAGCCCCGACCACCGACTACCGACTACCGACCACTAATTACTAACCACTGACCACTGATTACTAAACCTCTAGCCCTACTATGTCCCTTTACCTAAACCACTTCGCTGCTTTTTCCAGCTCTGCCTGTTCGATGCGGATGTGGCCGCCGGATACGCCGTATTTCACGGGGATCGGGTTGCAGCCGCCGGGCATGCCGATGGTGGATTTATTCATCACCACGTCGCAGAGTTTGCAGACCACCTGGCTGTCTCTTTCGATGTAGCCGGTAGGACCGCAGATTTCGCAGCAGTCCAGGCCCACGCCGTAAGCGCTGCCGCCTTTCAGAACCACGATGAACCGCACCGCTGTGCCTTTCTTAGAGCGGTAGGCGAAGCGATGGAGATGGCCGTCATTGACCGCATTGATGTCGATGGAGACGGCGCCGCCTTTGGCGGACACATTCACCGCGGGCACCAGTTCTTCCTTCTTATTGGCATACATGGTGCCGGCACTGGAGAGGAAAATCATGAAAGCCAGCGCGATGACAGACGCCTTCGCCCAGCGTTTCTTGTGCATATCGTCAGCAATGACCTTACGGTACTGGGCAGGATTGAAATCCGCCGGTTTCGCCGGGCATTTCTGAGAGAACAGCGCGATGGGCACGGTGAATACCACGAAGAATACCACGAAGATGAACCAGTCCTGGTGGTTGATGATGGGCGCCATGATTTTGATCAAAGCGCGAGCCGGGAGAATGCCCCGGGCCATCAAAATCTGGATCAGGTAAATCACCTGCTGGATCAAGAGCGCGGCGATCTGAATGAGGTACACCATGTGAAGGCGGGTGTGATTCAGCGATTTCGCTGCGTGATAGATGAACCACGCCGACAGGGTCGCTGTGAATACACCGCCGAAGAAGCCGAGCATACGGATCAGCATATTCACAGACACCATGCTGCTCACGTTCAGGAAAGTCTGCACTGGAATGAGCCAAAGCTCGAAGCCGTAGTACATGGTGACCGTCAGCACATTGACGATCATGGCTTTCTTGAAAAGGTTCGCCCTCTTCTCGAATTTCTCCTTCGCCCCCAAAAGAATGGTGGCAAGGACGATTTCACTGAATACAGCAAAAAATGCCATGAGCCCTTCAAACCCTTCGCGGCTGACTGCATTTCGAGTCCCCTGCTTCACCGCGATGATGAAGACAGAGCCCCAAAACGCCCAGTACAGCGCCTTGCGGAAAGTCTTTCGGAGAGCCCCGCCCTGGTAGCTGTACAGTATGGCAAAAAGTACAGCAAAGGGCGTCATCATAGCAGTCCCGAATTCCATGGCCGGAATGAACTGCTGCAGAAACATTTGTAATTGTATCTGCATAATGAACTCCTTTCTGAAAAATAAGGGAAACGTTGACCACTAGCCGCTGGATACAAAGTTGGTGCTGATACCGCTACAGGTTTAGTAGTCAGTGATCAGTGGTCAGTAATCAGGACGCATTTGGCTGTAGAGTCAAATGCGTCCTGACTACCAACCACCAACTACAAGAGCGATAGCGCAAAGCATCGATATCTCTAGTCCTGATCACTGACCACTAATTACTGATTACTAAATCAATAGCGTTAATCCCCCTTATACCCACCGGCTATTGGTCAACAGGAAATAAAAATCGCTGCGCTCTGATTTCCTCTATGAAATCGGCCGCCTCCCCCTATGGGATTGGCGCTCTTCCACAGGAGGAAATCATGCCGCAGCGTATTTTTACCAAAAGCAATGATGCTCTTTTACAAGCCGGTTAATCAGGGATTACCAGTTACGCGGAACGTAGTCGAAGGTCCAGTGCATAACGACTGGTTCTTCCCAGAAGTGGCCAGTTACGCCGGTTTCTTTGTCTACATGGAGGGTGTAGCCATTGCGTTCCGGGCTGTCGAAGGAGAATTCGCAGTCATAGGTGCCTGCGCCAGCCAGTTTAATGTTTGCGCCGTAGTGCGGGCCGTCGTCAGCGCTCATTGGCATGAATGCGCCTTCGATGACTTCGCCGGTTTCCTGTTTGGTCAGTTTGTAGTGAACGGTCATGTAAGGAATCCATTCGCCTACGCCGAAGCCGCATTCGTTACCTTCGGTAGCGTGGATATCAGTTTCGATGTGGATGTCTGCTTTATCTGGAGCCAGAGCCATGTCGGCCGGTTCCATCTGTACTGGCTGGAAATAAACCAGTGCTACTTTGAAATGGTTCTCGGTGTCTTCCTGTTCGTCACCGATCGGGTATTCCTGAAAACCTGCAGATGCGGTCATGCCGCCTGCTACCAGTGCTGCTGCAGTCATTGCTGCTGCCATTGCTTTCTTGAAGCTTGCCATTTGAATCTCTCCTTATTAAAAAAATATAAAAAATATTTATATATAAGAGAAGCCCTGGAGATCAAGGCCTCTGATATATCGTTGTCCTTAGGGATAAGGGATTGGGGATAAGGGATAAGGCGCATTTAACGAACCCGTCCCATGTGCCAAGCCCTCTTCTTTGAGGAGGGAGCCAGCAGGGAGGGTGAAGCCTTCCCCACTTCCTTCGGAAGAGAAATCAAGGGAACGACTAGGATAGCGGTAAGCAAGTCCTTATCCCATATCCCTTATCCCCTATCCCTATTCCACTACGCTTCTTTCGCCCTATTGTAGAAATAGTACGCGATGCCGATGACCAGAAGGGCCAGCTGCGCGCCGCAGGTTTCCAGGGTCGGATAGAGGCCGAGCCAGTCGATATTCGGGAACCATTCGGCTTCGAACGGAGTCTGGGAAATCACCTGGGCTTCCTGCAGTTCGCTGATGCCGCCGCCTACGAAGGAGACAGCCATGAGGTACATGAGGACGCTGGTGATGATGAAGAAAGGACGAAGGGGAATCTTGAAAAGTCCCTGCTGGATGACGAAGAAAATCACAGCCAATACGACGGCGCCGGCGCCAAAGCCGAACCAGATCATATCGGTGTCACCGGAGGCACCATTGAAAAGCGCCTGGTAGAAGAGAATGACTTCTGCGCCTTCGCGATACACCGCGAGGAATGCCGCGAAGCCCAAGGCTCTTGCCTTGCCGGTGGTGATGGTGGTTTTGATCATGCTTTCGATATAGCGTTTCCATTCCTCCGCTTTCGCTTTGCCGCCCATCCAGAAGCTGACGGACAGAAGCACAAAGACAGCGATGAGGGCGGTGCAGCCTTCGATGAGTTCGCGAGACGCGCCCACGGTGAATTTATCAAGCACTACGCTGAATATGTAAGCGGAAACAAAGCTGGCAATGATTGCCGCGATGGAATAGTTGTACACCGTATTGAGATATTTTTTATTTCCCGATTTCGCCAGGTATGCCATGATGGCTACGAGGACGAGGATGGCTTCCACACCTTCACGGATGAGGATCAGGAATGCCGGCCAGAAGGAGGACCAACGGCCGCCGCCTTCGCCTTTGTTATCCAGTGTGCCGATATCGGTTTTCATCATGGTCAGAAGGGCGGTGGCTTCCTTGCGAACTGCCTCTTCCCCTTCGTTGTCACGGATGGCCCGTTTCAGCTTGCTGTACTGGTATTCGGTGATGTTGGCGTTTTTCGAAGAAATGGTGGTACGGATGGCTTTTTCCAGGCCGTCAGTTTCGTAGACCCCATAGTAAGAGTCGTTCACCAGTTTCTTCGCCCCTTCGATATCCCCACTCTTGTAGGTATCGATGGCTTCATTGATCATCTTTTCGATGTGGTTGTAAGACTGCATCCAATTCTGCGCCGCCTCCGCCGGCATGGCCGACAGGAAAGTGGAGAGCAGGATGGCTGTAATGATGCAAAGTATTTTTTTCAGCATTGTATCCTCCTTTTGCAATGTAGGGATAAGGGATAGGGGATA
>CAVHZP010000057.1:4882-9823 GCA_963640485.1 bacterium
GGTTTCCCCTCTCCATCCAGGGCGGGCTTGAAGGTCCAGCGGCGGCAGAAGGCCATGGCCAATTCGTCGGCGCTCCGTCGTCCGGAGGTGACGCTGATCTTGGTCGCCTTCACCTTGCCATCGGTACCAATGGTGGTGAATACGCGGATGACCCCTTTAAATTTATACATGCCTTCCGGCGGATAGCTGTCGGTGATGGTGATCGGCGGCTGACCCATTTGTTTCGCCTTACCGCTGCCTTTTTTCGCGATGACGATGGTATTAGAGACCTTTTTCTTCGGATCCTTCTGGGCTTCCTCTACCTGTTTCTGATACTGCTTGATGGCATCTTTTTCATTTTCTGCCACGATAGGTTCGGCGTCCGGGGTCTTGGGATCCACTTTCGCTTCTTCCTGGGTCAAAGGCTCGGGGTCCTTCTCGATTTCCGGTGGCGGCGGTGCTTCCATGGCAGCCTTCACCGCTTTCACGTCGGTTTCCGCTTCGGGCCCGCTGGCGATGTCGGCTTCCTTGATGCCGCTTATGCCTTCATCAGGGAGCGCCTGGCCCACCAGAGAACCTTCATCCTCGCCTTCGGTATAGCCCGGGTCATCGGATTCGTCCCCTTCGCCGCCTTCCGGCGCGTTTTCTATTTCTATCATATCCGGCATCTGGCTAGGCACTTCGCTCTTGGTTTCCAAAAGCGGCGTCAGGAGCGTGTAGCCCCCCAGGACACCGCCGTGGAGAGCCAATGCCAGCGCCACCACCAGCGCCCAATTCGTCCGATAATGCATCAGCTTACCTCGTTTATTTCAAAAATCATTCCTCTTCCGGCAGAGGCGCCATCTTTCCTTTCGCCTCGGCTGCCAGGGATACATGCTTCGCGCCGGCGCCTTTCAAAGCGTCAAGCACGCGGGTGATATCCTGATAACTGGTCTCCCGATCGCCGCGAACCACGAAGATGGCGTCGGGCTTCTCTGTCAGGGTCTGTTTCGCTCTGTCGGAAATCTCGATGGCCGGCTTCGTATCCATATCATAGAAAATATTTCCTTTTCTATTCACCGTCACCGAAACCACCGTGGGCTTCGTCGTTTCCTGCTGCGGCGAAGAGGCCGCCGGTAGGCTCACGGGCAGGGTATTCAGCTGCACCATGTACATGGTACTTACCATGAAGAACACCAGGAGAAAAAGCATGATATCGATCATCGGGATGATGATGACCTCCGGCTGCTTCAACTGGTGGAAATCTCTTTTCCTCGCCATCAGCGGCCTCTCTTTCTCACCTCGGCAGTCACGATGGCCTCAGCCTGTTCCACCGCCGTCAGGATGCTGTCCATTCTCGAAGCGAAGTAGCTGTGCACCACCAGGGCGAAAATGGCTACGCAAAGACCGGTGGCGGTAGCAATCAGCGCTTCGCCGATGCCGCCGGTGATCGCCATAGGCTGACCGGCCTGGAGATTGAAAATATTAAAAGAAGAAATCATGCCGGCGATGGTGCCCAGAAGCCCCAGAAGCGGCGAAAGAGTAACCAGCGTAGACAGATAATTCAAATGCGCCCGAAGCTCCGCAGCAGCGGTATTGTAAGCCACTTCCAGAGCCAGCGCCGAATCGCGGCCCTCTGCCATGGCCTTCACGCCTTCCACAGCCACATAGGCCGGCGCGCTGTCTTCATTCTTGATGGACTCATAGATTTCCCACCAGTTTCTCCCCGCCAACAGGAGGGGGAGCTGCTCTACGAAAGATTTCATTCCCTTCTCAGCATGGCGGTAAAGCATAAAGCGCTCGATCATAATCACTGCCACGCAGAAAGAGCCCAGCAGCATCAAGTACATCACCGGACCGCCGGCTTTAAAGGTTTCTAGGATATCCATGAAATATATTCTCCTCTATCGATTCAAAATCAGTGCTTTGCGCGTCAAGTCCTCCGTCAGGATTTTCGTGACAGAAGAAATCCCCTCGGTCACATAAGCCTTTCGGTCGGCGGTGATGAAAATCCCCTCCACACCGGGAAGCTTTTCCAGCCACTTCGCCGTCCTTGCCAGGCCCCCGGCAATGCAAGCCGCGCCGGTCAAGGGAAGCATCTCCCTCCCCCGCTTGTAAATCAAAGTGGCGCTGATCAAAGGCGCGCTATCTTTTTGCAGCGAGAAGATGTGACTTTGAAATACATCGTCCTTCGCCAGAAATCTGCGGTAATCCCCTGACGTCTCGATGGTGTCCCATTCGGTCATGGAAATCGCCGCCGCCAGCGTTTCCTTTCGCCGCGGATGCTGCACTCCCATGCGCCACACATTTCCATCGGGCTTCTGCCCCAGGAGGCACATATCGCCGCCGGCATCGATCAAAATCGCAGGAACATCTAAGTCCTTCGCCATCTCCGCCGCCCGGTGAAGCGCAAACTCCTTCGCCATGCCCCCCAGGTCGAGGGCCATGCCTTTTTCTTTCAGAAATACGGTATCCCCATCGATAGAAATACGGCGGTAATCAATTAAAGACTCGGCGCGCCTTATCTCTTCTCTTTGTGGCACCTTCTCATTGTTTTGTCCCACATTCCACAAAGCCGTCAAAGCGCCTACGGTAGGATCAAAAATTCCCTCCGTAAACTCCGCCTGCTTTATGGCTGTCTCTAAAATGGAAAGACATAAAGGTGATACCTTCACCGGTTTCTCGCCGGCCACTTGACAGATTTTCGAAAGATCACTCTCCGGAAGAAATCGGCTCACCGCCTGCTCTACCTCCCAAAAAGCACGGTAAATAGGGGCAATCGCGGCTTCTCCTTTTTCTTCAAAGGTGGTGATCGAAAGAAATGTGCCCATGACCTTTCCCACTTCGGTTCGCGGCATAGGCCCTCCTCTTTGTCAACGAAAAGTAGTCAATAGTAATTTTAACCCGTAGTCAATCCTATTTTATAAATTTAGGTGTAACTAATCCTGAATTACGCTATAAGATTACTAAATCACCTTTTCCCTGTCAAGGAGAATTATCAATAATTTGTCAAATCGTCCGTTAAATGAAATTACGGATGCTACCGCGAGTGCATACATCTCGCTGAAGCTCCTAGCTCCTGGCTGCTGGCTGCTAGCCGGCCAGAGAAACAGCTCACCGACACGCCAAGTGCGTCCCGCAATTAGCAGAAGCATAAAATATTTTGCTAACCGCTAATTGCGCGCTTTGTGCAGATAACGCTGAGCGGTGAGTCTGTGCACTAGCCGACTAGCAGCCAGCAGCCAGGAGCTAGGAGCTTCATCGGCATGTACGCACCAGCGGTAACCACAATAAGATTTCCCAATTTCCCCATCTCATGGTAAAATAGAGTCGTACTTTATCATTATTATTTAGGAGGAAACCATGGAAGACATGAATTTGGAAAATGTAGAAAACCAGGACCCGTATCGCATTGACCTGATGCGCACCCTTTGGGAAAATACCTATAGAGGCACCATTTTTGATTACAAAGAACAGTACACCGCTACCGTCCGTCTGATTTTCAGCATTCCCCTGGACCGCGAAGAAGTGCCGGAAAATGCACCGGAAGTATCCCCGATGATCTTCGTCCTCGTAGAAGACACCATCCTCTCCCCCATCCAGATCGTAGAATTTGAAGAAGCCATGACCCCGATTCTGGCAAAGAAACTGGCCAACAAAACTTTCCAGCCTGACCGCATCATGTATTTCTACCCGAGTCCGGTAGAAGGGGCAGAGACGAAGTAATTTGCGATAATTGACGCTATCGGTTTTGTAGTCAGTAGTCGGTAATCGGTGGTCGGTTCGCGCGTATCTGCTGCCTCATCGCAGCCGTGAACCGTTCACCGTGTAACCGTGATCCGTTCCATTTCCTGCTATCGTCAAGAAGGTCGGGAAACGGTTATACGGTAAACGGAAAGCGGACATGAGGAAGCAGGTAAATGCGGCCTGACTACCGACTACCGACTACTAGGGAAACACTGATTAAATCGCCATCTGAATTTCTGACCAGCCCAATGGTACAAGACGAGGAGGAATTTCCCGCGCATACCGAAGTATGAAAGGGAAATCCCGACGAAGTATTGCGCCATTGAGCCAGAAAGTCAGATGAACAGCGATTTAATCAGTGTTTCCCTAGCCATTGAGACGGTTAGAAGAATCCATTTCTACTTTTTATATAAATGAATTCATAGAAATATGACAACCCCAAGGAATGTCCATGGTGCTTCTTATAATAGTTGGCAGTAAGCAGCTTGCGATTATTGCTGGCTGCAACTGCTAATTGCTTACCAATGGAAAGGAGGAAGATATGAAAGACACAGAAAATAAAGGAGCTCGCTTGTTGGATATGTACGATCGGCTAAGTCGCGGCGAAATACTGACCAAGAAAGAACTGGCCGAAACCTACGGCGTCACCGCGAAAACGATCCAGCGAGATATCGATGAACTCCGTGCCCATCTGACTGAGACATCTCTTCGTTGTGGTCATGGAGAAATCCAGTACGACCCAGCGAAGAAAGGCTATCAACTGGTACGCTCCACCTACGAGCACCTGAATCACAAAGAAATCCTAGCACTGGCAAAAATACTTCTCGAAAGCAGGGCCTTGGAACCGGGGGAACTCCACACCATTCTGGGTAAACTCACCACCGAGAGTCCGCGGGAAGACCGAGCGGTCATCACCGACATCATCAAAAACGAATCTTTCTACTACGTGCCCCTGCAGCACAGAAAGAAACTGCTAGACCCTCTATGGGATCTATCTCTAGCCATACGAAATCAAGAAATCCTGCACATTCGCTACATCCGGCAAGATGGAGTTCAGAGGCAACATGACGTGAAGCCCGTAGCTATATTATTTTCAGAATTCTATTTCTACCTGGTGGCCTTCAAAGAAGAAATTGAATTTCCTACTATCTTCCGGGTGGATCGCATCGAAGAGATGGAAAATACAGGAAAAACATTTCACATCCCCTATGCAGATCGCTTCAAAGATGGTGAATT
>CAVHZP010000058.1:0-9773 GCA_963640485.1 bacterium
CCGTTATTCTGTACGGCCTTTACAAATTTGCAGAGGCTTGCGGCGGGTATTACCAGTTCTCTCTGGAAACGCTCATGGATGATAGCATCGAGAGAGATGGAGTGAGTCCTACACAAATTTTCGGACTTTCCAGGGAAACGATGAAGTCAATTCTGAATGGCCTCTCCAGCCGGTATCCGGACTTTATTTCTGCTTCCTTTACACTGGACTTGGACAATATCACCCTGAAGAGTGATAAGACGCCCGAGGATGTATTACAGCTTTTCTAAGGAGCTCAGAAAATGGCACAGTTCTACAAAGATTATTTCGACATTGACCAGAATTACTATGCTGCCGTGACGGCGGACTTGATCAAGCAGGGAAAGGTAAGCTGGAAGAAGTTCTACCCTCATGAGACCTTCGTGAAGCTTTTAGAGACCACCTATCGAGTCTTGAACGGCCAGGAAAATCGATCCATCTGGGTAGAGGGCGCTTATGGTACCGGTAAATCTCATGCGGCTTTGACGGTGAAGTCTCTCCTGGAAGCATCGGAGGCCGATGTGCGGGAATACTTCGAGGACTTCGGACTGTCGAAGGACTTGATGAATAAGTACCTCACTTTGAAACGAAGCAACCGCATATTGGTGGTGCATCGCATCGGCTCTTCGGATATTGTGACAGATATGGATCTCATCATGGCGGTGCAGGAAAGTGTCCTGGCCGCTTTGAAAGAGCAAGGCATCGAGAACCAGGGGGAAACTTCCATGCGGGAGGCCTTCCTGTCCTGGGTGGAAAATCCGGCCCGGAAGGCATTCTTCGCGGCTATGATCCAGAATCCCAAGTATATCCTGGACTTCAGCGGTATGGATGCTGACTTTATCGTAGAAAAATTGAAAAATGGCTCTTATGAAGAAGCGGCGCCTTTGATGGCAAAGGTCATGGCACTCTTGAAAGACAATGGGGTCTATGGACTCTTCACGAATGCCAATGAGATGGCAGCATGGCTCCGTAGCATCATCGAGACAAACCATCTGCAGGCCATCCTTTTCATCTGGGATGAATTCTCTGAATTCTTTATCAATCATCCCACCGGCTTGACCGGTTTCCAGACGCTCATTGAAATCAGCCAGTCTTTCCCGTTCTATTTCATGATTGTGGCCCATCAAAGCGAGGGGCTCTTCAAAAATGCGAAAGATACGGCGAAGAAAATCCTGGATCGCTTCGTCCCCCCTGTGAAAATCGAGCTGCCGGAAAATATGGCCTTCAAACTCATGGCCCAAGCCATGAAAGCCACGGACGATGTGGCCCTTCGCTGTGAATGGGAGAGTGACAAGGCAGACTTGAATGATAGTTTGAACGATGCTCGCCACTATATCGTACAGAAGTCGGCGCAGCAGTCGGGACTGGGCAGGAAGACTCATCTCTCTGATGAAGAGCTTTCAAATATCGTGCCGATGCATCCCTATGCGGCTTTGCTTTTGAAGCACATCGCTACGGTATTTAACTCCAACCAGCGAAGCATGTTTGACTTCATCATCAGCAATGACATGACCGATGCCAAAGGTTTCAAATGGTTTATCAATAGCTATGGCATCGATAGTGATGAGAATCTGCTGACCATCGATCTCCTGTGGGATTTCTTCTGCGGGAAACAAAAGATGGGCCTTAGTAATGATGTTCGCGGTATCCTGGACTGCTACAATACCATGAACCGGGATAAATTAACGGAAGAGGAAAAGCGGGTCATCAAGACCATCCTGCTCTTCCAGGCGATTTCTCTTCATGTGGCGGGGAATGACCTTTTGGCGCCCAATGCAGCCAATTTGGATATGGCTTTCTCCGGGACAGACTGGTCCAAAGGGAAAGCCCAGAATATCGCCAGCGGCCTGGTGAAAAAGGGAATTATTTTTGAAAAAATGCTATCCGGCGGCCAGAAAGAGTACATGGTGGCCAATGGTGGTTCTCAGGATGATATGAAAAAGTATATCGATGCTGCAGAGAAACTCACCATCACCGATCGCTTAATCACCGAAGGTGATTTGTTAGGCGCTATCACGGTACCGACTCCGGTACGCGGACGCTATATACTTACAGGCTATGGAGCTGGTGGAAATAACTTCGTCCAGGTATTTAAGGCCATGGAAGGGAAGGCAGCTCCTAACCGGTTCAAAGTAATGACTACCTTCGCCATCCTGGATGAAGAAGACCAGGTAGTGGAACAAAAAATCCGTGAGAAACTCCGCGATATGGGAGAGAATAGCCTGATTGTCCGCCCGCTGACTCCTATGGGACGGGATCTCAGAACCCAGTATAGAGATAACTTGGCCTACTATTTGTATAACAAGCCGAAAGATAAGAGCCAGGCGCAGCACTATCTGACCCAAGCGAACGGTGTCTTGGAAGCATGGAAAAATAAAATCGCTAACGGTGCTTTCATGGTCTATACCACTCCAAATCCCAATGGCGAGCGCATGGCGAATATGGCGGATCTTCAGCAATTCTTCACCCGTTGGAACTACAAAACTTATCACGATGGGGTGGATCAGTATGAATTGACCGATACCATGTATGGTCAATACCAACTGGGAACAGGTGCTCTTTGCGGTATCAATGAAAAAGTAACCGGTGCTTACCATATTTCCAATAAGAATAAGGACTTCAAAACGGCTTTAAAGGGCGCGTGGGAGGTAGCGGAGTATTGGAAAAAACCGGAAAATCAGAACCTTTCTGTGGTCAAGATTAAAAATAGAGTGGATGATCTCATTGATAAAGGCTTTGCCAGCCAGGCCGGTCGCATTTCTATGCAGGATATCTGGCAGACTCTCGTCGAAGCCCCCTATGGCCTTATGGCCAATAGCGTGTCTGCACTGGTACTGGGCTTTGTATTGAAAGAGTATGTAAATTCCAAATATTTCTGGAGCAATGGTACCCTCACCGAGACGATGACGCCGGCGCATATGAAAGATATGATTTCCAATGTGATGACAGGACGCATGGAAGGCAAGGGTGCAAAGGTGGAGTATATCGTCTCCATGACGCCAGAGGTCCGTACATTCCTGGAGGTAACATCTCAGGTCTTTGGGATGCAGCGCCAATTCGGTAGCGTGGAAGAGGCAGCTTCCCGTCTGTGCGTCAAGGTGAAGGATTTCCAATTCCCCTTATGGACTGTGAAGTATGTACTGGATGAGACGCCGATTTCCTGCGACAAATCCCTGGTGGAAGAAATCATCGATGACTATAGCAGCATTTTCAATGGCGCCAATGCAAAGAATGGCGATGCCAGCCAGCTGGCTAAGTGCATTGGGGAAACGGTGATGAAGCATCCGGAACTGGAGCGAGATTTGGCTATCCTGTGCAAGTCGGAAAAGACGCTGGAAGGGATGCAGCAGTATGTGGCTACGTTCCAGGATGGCATCTTGCCGAAGCTGGCCCAGGAAGTCCGTGATGGCGGCAAATATATGCAGCGCATCAAGGCGGGATTTAGCGCCGGCGAAGCCAACTGGCTTTGGAACCAGGGCACTGCGGATCGCATCATTTCCGATGTAATCCTGGAATACCAGATCATTGCAGCGAGTAAGAAGTGCTTCGTAGTGGCTTCCTCTTTCGATGGTGTCATCGAAGGATGGGCCGGGAAGGTGAAGCAGCTGAAGATGCCTTGCGCAGAGCTGAAGACGAAGGTGGGCGCTTTGGGCGATTTCCTGCAGCTTCTTCTGCCTTTGTCCCAAACCCATGCAATCCAGGACAAAGAGAAATTCTACCATCTCCTTTCCAGCGAAGGGGAGTCCTTCCAGGAACTCTATGGGAATCAGTTCGCTTATTTCAAGGCTGTGGTATCCGGCTTTGTGGATGGCCTCGATGAAGATGGACTCCAGAAGCTCTTCCTGGACTTGCCGGCCGGGCAATTTGGGAAATCGCAGTCGGAATATTTCCAGATGATTGATGACCGCGTGAAGAAAATGATCCAGAGTGAAACCCGCACAAAGCTGGCGAAACTGTGGATGGAAAAAACCGGTAGCAAGAGCCCGCGGGACTGGTCTCACGATCATAAGACGCCGATTCTTTGCCTTTTCGATGATGACGAAAGAGAGAAAGCGAAAAAGTATCTGCCTCTCATCGGTCGTGCCAATGCGCTCCCCTCGGAAGTGAAAGAAGCCATCGAATACCTGGAACACGCGGATTTCTATAATCGTATGAAGGATCAGGCGTATCTGGATGAACGGTTCAAAGTCCTGGTGATTGGCGAGTATGCCATCGTTATGAAAGATATCAATGCAATCCGGGAGGCTCTGGCGGATGGTGGTGTTCATGCTTATGACTGGTGGGGGAATGTGAATGTAAAGAACCAGATCAAGAAGCTGTATACCAGGGAATATAAGCTTCGGGGGCAAGCACAGGCGGAGCAGATTTTCGAATCTATGGACGCTGACCAGCTTCGGTCGTATTTGCGCGATAAATTGGAGGACCCTGATTTCGGGCTGCAGATTCTGAAAGGGCGGAAGTGAGGCGCTGTATGGAGTGTAAGGAAATCGAGGAGTGCTTTGGACGGATAGAGGCGTATTGCAATAGGCCTTCTATCGGCCAAAGTTTCCTGGTCAATACAGAGAGTGATGCGGCGCTCCAGCAGATCGTGTCGCGGATGAAGCTGGATGGAAATAAGACTTGCTATTTCCTTTCGGACACTTGTCTGGGCGGGCTCTTTCCTCATCCGGAGGCGCTGCAGCTATCCAATGAGAAGGGCTGCGCTGTGGTCATCGGCTATACGCCCTATCTGCTTCTTTTGAAGGGGAAGCAGGAGCGGAAAAGTTTCGTATCCGGTTTGCTGCAGAAATCTACCAATGGCCTTCATGTGGTGATTCTGCTTTCTCATATGGCCGATGTGCTGGAAGCTTTGATGTCTCAGGATCTCCGGCTGTCCCATCGCATCGCTTTATTGGCGGGGGAGCGGACGAAGCTCCCCTCTATCCGCCTGGTATCGCCGGAGGAAGAGTATATCGGGAGAACGCCTTTGCCGGATATCCAGTCCCTTTTCCGGCGGCTGGAAACCTATCAGCCGGAAGAAGTGGATGTGGAGTATGCGGTCAAAACCAATGTGCCTGCGTCGCTTTTCTCGCATTCTTCCTACTCGGTCCATGCTTTCGAGGGCGCCTATGAGGAGCTGGTGAAAGCATCGCCGGCGCTCTCCGCTTTATCCAAAGAGTGGGGAACAAAAGAGGAATGGACGCGGTTTGCGAAAGAGTGGCAAGAGACGCCTTCTCTAGAAGGCCTGGCGCAGAAGCATTTCAAAACTAGTGACTATTTTGCTCCTTCTGTGCGGCCGGTCTATGAAGGCCATGATGCCTATGAGAAATGGCTGCTGTGGATGCTCATCAAAGTGAAGGACAGCGGAAAAAATGGTTATCTGTCCTTTGCGGCAGGACGCAGTCAGAAGTGGCAGGACTTGGAAGAGCATCTTTTTGTGGATTTGGCTTTCGTTCCAGCAGATAACAATCGCTTCGAAACCTATGTGAAAGAGCGTAAGGATTTCATAAAGGACCAGGCCGTCAATGCGGCGTGGGTGCAGCGGTATCAGAATGAAATCAAGATGAAGGGGAAGAATGCAATTTCCTATCTCTTCGAAGGGAGCGACTGGGAGTCTCTCATGCTTTTGGAGTGTCTGGCCAATTATGGGTATGACGAGAAATGGATCCTGGCTCTCCTGGAAAATCATTTCCCTTCGCTCTATGCTTACATGAAGAAATTCACTTTCACTGACGGGCAGACGTCCTGTCCTGAGCTCAATAGCACTTTGACGGCGTATTTTGATAGATATAAGTGGCAGAAGCTGAAAAATCACGTGGAATCGGACTTCAAGGCGCAGGTGGAGGAGCTGGCGCAAGATGGGCGGCGAATCTACAATCATCTGCGGCCTCGAACAAATCTCATTCAGCCCATGGATTTCACCAAGAGTAAGCTGTACTTCGTCGATGCTTTAGGCGTGGAGTATGTCTCCTATATCCAGGAGCGCTGCAAGGCTTACGGGCTGACCATGGCGCTGCAGGTTTGCCACGGCTTTTTGCCATCTATCACCAGTGAAAATACGGAATTCATGAATCGCCAGCCGAAACCGGTGAATGTGAAGGATCTGGATGAGCTGAAGCACCACAGTACGGAATTCGACTATGAGAAGCAGAAGCTGCCAATCCATCTTTTCAAGGAGCTGGAGGCTATCAATAAAGTGCTGGAAAGTATCTGTAGTAGCCTCATTCGCAAAGATATGGCCCAGGCCATCATCGTGTCTGACCACGGCGCTACGCGTCTGGCTGTGCTCTGTGAAGAGGAGAATGGCGCGAATTTCGTACAAGGGGAGAATCGCGGGGAGCATGGCGGCCGTTGTTGTCGGGTAGAGGAAGACCCAAAGCTGCCTTATGCGGCCTATGAAAATGGCTATGCAGTCCTGGCGAATTACAGCCGCTTCAAGGGCAGTCGCAAGGCGGAGGTGGAAGTCCATGGCGGGGCGACTTTGGAGGAGACGCTGGTGCCATTGATTCGTATTTCCCTGATGCCGGAGAATCCGAAGATTGGTTTCCTTCATAATCCAGAAGTGGTGAAGTTTAAGAAAAAAGAACCGGCAGAAATCGAGATTATTTCCAATTTCGACCTGGCTGAGCCGCGCCTCATTGTTCATGACAAGGATAAACAGACGGAATACACCGGTACATTGGACCGCAATTTCCGTCGGGCTACGTTTATTTTAAAGGATATCAAGCGGCGTACCAAGGACTATACCGCAGATATCTATGATGGAGACATTTTGCTCCGTGAAAATCTGCCTTTCCGCGTAGAGACGGAAGTGGCTAAAGATAACTTGGGGGATCTCTTTTAAGAAAGGACGGTGAATGAAGTGGATGAGATGACACAGGATGCAGCGTATGTAGAAAAGCTTCGAGACGCTTTTGATACTATGGTGGTCTATAAGGATCTTAAGAAGAATAATTTTATTTCTTCTTTCAAACTGCCTTCTTTCATGCGTGATTGGATCATTGGCCGCTTCCAGGAAGAAGATGGGGACATCGATGTGGAGCGGGTCAGTGAATTCATCCGGCGGCTGATACCGAAGAGGACGGATTGGAAAGATATCCTGAATCGGATCAGTGTGCAGGGGGAGACGGTGCGATGCCTGACGAAGGTGTCGGTTCATATTGATATCAAGTTGAATAAGGTTTCTTTTGCACTGCCTGATTTCGGGTTGTCCTATAGCGATACCATTATTCCCGACGATGTGTGGGAAAGATACAGCAGGGAATTATTGAAAAATGAAGAAAGCTGGGGCATCGTGACCCTGGGCTATCAGCCGCCGGAAGGCAAGGAAAAAGGAAAGGTGACGCTGGAAGGATATCAGGATTTCTGTCCCTATACCATTGACCTGGAGGAATACACGGCTGCCAGAGAAGATTTCACCATCGAAGAGTGGGTGGATATCCTCCTGGGGGCTGCGGACTACAATGCTGCCGGATATAAGGATATGCATCAGAAGCTGGCGGTGTTGCAGCGGTTCCTGCCTTTCGTGGAAAAACGGATCAATTTGCTGGAACTGGCTCCGGCGGGTACCGGGAAATCCTATCTCTTTGGTCAAGTGAGCCGCTATGGATGGCTTGTTTCCGGTAAGGTAACGAGAGCCAAGCTGATCTATGATTTAGGCAAGCATACGGATGGCATCGTGGCGCTCCGTGATTTCGTAGCGCTAGATGAAATCCGTGAGGCCGAATACATGGAAGATACGGAAATTCAGTCTGCGTTGCAGGCGATCATGGAAAATGGCAAGTATCGCGCGCCGGATAATCACGAAGTCAGTGTGGATGCGGGTATTATTTTCCTGGGAAATATCACCTCCGGCGCTATGAATGAGTATACGAATATGTTTACCGAATTACCGAAGCCATTCCATCAGCCTCAGTTCTTGGATCGTATTCATGGATTTATCAAGGGCTGGGATTTGCCGCGTATGACCGATGACCTGAAGGTATGCGGCTGGGCGTTGAATTCGGAATATTTTGCAACTATCCTGCATATGCTTCGCGATGAATCCTGCTATCGTGCGGTGGTGGATGAATTGGTAGTCCTTCCCAAGGGTGCCGATACGAGAGATACAGAAGCGGTGAAGCGCATGTGCACGGCCTATCTGAAGCTCCTTTTCCCTCATGTGAAGAGTGCATCGGATATTTCTACGAAGGACTTCAAGAAGTATTGCTTGAAGCCTGCCATGGATATGCGCGCTATCATTCGCCTGCAGATGGGATTTGCCGATGCCCAGTACCAGGGGAAGATGATTCCTGAATTTACGGTGAAAGAAGCAGAGGTGTCATTTTGAAACGGGTGAAGGAAGAGCAGTGCATCAGCTGCGGAAAAAAGCCTTTGGAGAAAAATGAAATCGGTATCAATCAGAAGCTCTTGGGTTCGGACGTAGAGCAGTTCTATTGTCTGGATTGTCTGTCGGACTACCTGGAAGTGGAGCCCCAGGATATTTTGGATAAGATTGAAGAATTCAAATCAGAAGGCTGCAAGCTTTTTGAATAGGAAGTGATTACATGATTTACGCAGATAATGCGGCCACATCGCCCTTGGATCCGAAGGCTTTTGAAATGATGAAGCCTTATTTGCTGGAAGATTTCGGTAATGCGTCTCAGCTCTATCGCTTTTCTAAGAAGAGTCGGGAGGCTCTCTCCTGGGCGAGAAAGACCATCGCTGACTGTATCCATGCGGAGCCAGAGGAAATTTATTTCACATCCGGTGGTTCAGAGAGTGATAATTGGGCGGTCAAGGGACTTCTGGAAAAGGATGATGACCGCTATACTGTTACGTCTTCTTTCGAGCACCATGCCATTTTACATGCTTGCGATACCATCGAGCGGCTTGGATTTCCAGTGGCTTACGTGGCGCCCAATGGAGAAGGGCATATCACAGAAGAAGCGCTGGTCAAAAAACTGGAAGCGCTTCCGGTGAGGCTGGTTTCTATCATGATGTCCAACAATGAGCTGGGCACGATCCAGCCCGTCAAAGAACTGTGCCGACTGGCGCACGCCCATAGCGCTCTTTTCCACACCGATGCGGTGCAGTCTATGGGACATATCGCCATCGATGTGAAGAATCTGGATGTGGATATGCTTTCCGCTTCGTCTCATAAATTTAATGGACCGAAGGGTATTGGTTTCCTTTATATTAAAAAAGGAACACCAATCCATCCCTATATGGATGGCGGCGCCCAGGAAAGAGGCCTTCGCGCAGGGACGGAGAATGTGGCGTCTATTGTAGGCATGGCGTGTGCTTTGAAAGAAAATGTGGATGCCCTGGAACAGCACCAAAAGCATTTGCTGGGGCTGGAAAATATCCTTCTTACTAAACTTCAGGAAGCTGGCGTGTCTTTCCAAAGAAATGGTACCGCGCCACAGGTGCCGGGAAATATGAGTCTCTCTTTCCCGGGACTGGAGGGCGAGATGCTTCTCCATCGGTTGGACTTGAAGGGCATCGAGGTCTCTACCGGCTCGGCTTGCAATAGTGAGAAGACGGAGATTTCCTACGTACTTCAATCCATTGGGTTGGAAGAACAGTATGCACTGGGGACGATCCGCATTTCCTTGGGCAGGTACAATACGGAAGAAGAAGCGGCACAAATCGCTGATGCGCTGATTCAGATTTCCAGGACGAAATAACAAAAGGCGGGCGAGGGCTCCTCCTCGTCTTTTTGGTATGTCTTCATTATTTGTGGATATATTGCGATATTTGCTGCGATTTTAATCTTTCTTTAAATTGTGCAGACG
>CAVHZP010000059.1:0-9760 GCA_963640485.1 bacterium
GTCCACGGTGGCTGAGGAGTTCGGCCGGCGGGAATATAAAAGTTTTCTCCTCATCGATTTCTCTACCTGTTCTTTGGCCGTGAAAAAACTTTTCGACGATTTGTCGGACTTGAATTATATTTTCCTGCAGCTCCAACTGGAGTACCACGTGCAGCTCCACGAGCGAGAGTCGCTGCTCATTTTCGATGAGGTGCAACTTTGCCCGAAGGCGCGGCAGGCCATCAAGGCGCTGGTGAAGGATCATCGCTATGACTACATCGAGACAGGTTCCCTCATTTCCATTCGGAAAAATGTGCAGGACATTCTGATTCCCAGTGAGGAGCAGCGGGTGTATATGTTCCCCATGGACTTCGAGGAATTTCTGTGGGCTCAAGGCGACGAGACCACGGTGCCGCTGCTGGCAGCGCTCTTTGCGTCGAAGCGTCCCTTGGGCGATGCCCACCGGAAACTCATGCGGAGCTTCCGGCTCTACATGCTGGTGGGCGGCATGCCCCAGGCGGTGGAGGCTTACCTGTCGTCCAACAATTTCCAGGTGGTGGATCAGGTGAAGCGAAACATCCTCTCGCTCTATGAAGATGATTTCCGCAAAATCGATGCCACCGGCCGGCTCTCGCTCCTCTTCGACGCCATCCCGGCGCAGCTTTCAAAAAACGCGTCCCGCTATCAAGTGTCCGCGCTGTTTCCGCAAAACCGGGTGGACAGCATGCTGCCGCTCCTCTCGGAGCTCATTGACTCCCGCACGGTGCTCTGCGCCTACCACGTCAATGAGCCGGGCCCCGGCATGGCGGCCACGAAGGATCTCACGCGGTTCAAGCTATTTCTCGCGGACACGGGGCTCTTCGTGACGCTGGCTTTCAAGGACAAAGATTTCACGGAAAATGAACTCTACAAAAAGCTGCTCTCCGACAAGCTGCCGGCGAACCTGGGCTATCTCTATGAAAATATCACTGCCCAGATGCTGGCGGCCCAGGGCCATCAACTCTACTACTACACCTTCCCCACCGACAGCGGGAAGAAAAATTACGAAGTCGATTTCCTCATTTCCCAGGGCGCCAAGATTTCCCCGCTGGAAGTGAAATCCTCGGGCTATCGCACCCACGCGTCCCTGGACGCTTTCGGCCGGAAATACTCGGCCCACATCGCCCAGAAATATTTGATTTATACCAAAGATTTCCAAAAATCCGAAGACACCCTGTGCCTGCCTGCGTACATGGCCGCGTTTTTATAAGGAGAACCCTATGCTTATCCCTTACGCCGCACCGGCGGAATTGTTTCGAAGTGAAATGGAAATCAAGAAATCCATTTTCATCACCCATATCATTCCCATCACCTCGGAGGAGGAGGCGCAGGAGCACCTGGGGGCGCTGCGGAAGAAATATAAGGACGCCACCCACAACTGCTTCGCCTGGCGCATCGGCACGGAGCGGGTGCTGGAGAAGTCCAGCGACGACGGCGAGCCCCAGGGCACCGCGGGGCATCCCATGCTCCACGTGCTGCAGATGAAGGAGCTCACCAATGTGCTGGCGGTGGTGACGCGGTACTTCGGCGGCATCAAGCTCGGCGCCGGCGGCCTCACCCGCGCCTACAGCGGCGCTCTCGCCGAAGCGGTGAAGGCGGCGCCCATCGTCACCTACACGCCCTATGAGAAATACATGCTCACACTCCCCTACACCGCCATCGGCGGATTTGAAAATTACGTGAAGGACAAAGACATCCGCGTCCTGGATCGCAGCTTCGCCGCCGACGTGACCATCACCTTCCTCGCGCTTCCTTCGGAGGCGCAGAGCCATCTGCAATTCTTCACGGACCTCACGGGGGGAAAAGCGGAGAGTGAGTCTCTGGGAGAAGAGTACGTGAAGATTTAGTTTTTGGCTGCGGAGATTTAGGGATAAGGGATAGGGGATAAGGGATAAGGACGCACGTACCTGCTTCCCCACTTTCGAAGACATCCCCCGCCATTCGGGCATCCTCTTCAGAGAAGAGAACTTGGCACGTTTGACTAAGCAGTCAGATGCGCCTTATCCTATCCCTTATCCCTTATCCCCTATCCCTTATCCCCTATCCCTTATCCCCTATCCCTTAATCGTAAACGCAAAAACGCGCCAACTGGCGCGTTTTTTATTGTGCTCTATTCCCCGATAATCGGTTTCTTCTCTGCGATGCCCACTTTTCTAGGGTAGGTCTTGGGGCAGGGGGCGGTCTTTTTCAGATAGAGAATGCAGCGTTTCTCTCCGGTGGGGAGTGTGAGTTCTTTTTTCTCAGCCAGTTCTGCATTCATGTCCCGCAGGATTTTGCCGGCGGTTTTGAGTTCGTCTTCGGCGCCGGGGCCTTTCATGGCGCAGAAGGTGCCGCCCACTTTCACGAAGGGGATGGCCCACTCGGAGATGACGGGCATGGATTTCACGGCGCGGGCAGTGACCACGTCGAAGGCTTCGCGGGTCTTTCTGCGGCGGCCGCCTTCTTCGGCGCGCATATGGATGCATTTCACGTTCTTAATGCCCAGCTTCGCGCAGGCGTCTTCGATGAAGGTGAGTTTCTTCTGGATCGAGTCCACCAGCACCACCAGCATATCGGGCCGGAGAATCGCCAGCGGCACGCCGGGGAATCCGGCGCCGGTGCCCAGATCCAGGAGCTTTCCCTTTTCGGGGAAATATTTCGGATCGTAGACGGTCAAAGAGTCGTAGACATTTTTGATGAGACTCTCTTCCACGTCTTTGATGCCGGTCAGGTTCACCTTCTGGCTCATGGCAATGACCATGGCATTGTACTCTGTCAGTTTTCTTGCGGCGTCCTCATCGCCGGCAAGGTTCAGTGCTTCCATCATTTCTGCAACTGTCATTTTGATTTCCCTTTCAAATGTTTTTCCCTGAATACTTTTTTATGGAAGGAGAGGGATAAGGGATAGGGGATAGGGGATAAGGACGCGCCTTCCGCACTCCCCATTTTTGAAAGCATCACCCGCCCTACGGGCACCCTCTTCAGCGAAGAGGGCTTAACGCATTTGGCTACGCAGCCAGACGCGCCTTATCCCTTATCCCTTATCCCCTATCCCTAAACCTCTAACCTTATTTCTCCTTCAACCTCTTCACATACACCATAAGCACCGACATGTCTGCCGGGGAGACGCCGGAGATGCGGGAGGCCTGGCCCAGGGAGAGGGGGCGGATCTCGTCGAGTTTCTGGCGGGCTTCGATGGAGATGCCGTCGAGATGGAGGTAGTCCATGTCAGCGGGCATTTTTTCTTTTTCCATGCGTTCCGCCTTTTTCACCGCCGCTTCCTGGCGGGCGATGTAGCCTTCGTATTTCACGGTGATTTCCATTTCCTCTACGGCGTCAGGCGCGAAGGTGGGGCAGCCCAGGGCGTCCACCATTTTCTGGTAGGTCATTTCCGGGCGCTTCAGGATCTTGTCGGCGCCGATGCCGGTGGTGAGGGGCGCGGAGTCTAAGGACGCCAGCGCCGCATTGACTTCTGCCTTCGGCGTGAAGCGGGCGGTGCGGATGTAGTCCATGGCTTCTTCGAAATCCCGTTTCCTCTGGAGGAAATGCTGATAGCGATCCTCTTTCACGAGGCCCACAGCGTGGCCTTTCTCAGTGAGGCGCAGGTCCGCATTATCCTGGCGGAGAATGAGTCGGTATTCGCTGCGGCTGGTCATCATGCGGTAAGGTTCGTTGGTGCCCTTGGTGACCAGGTCGTCCACCAGGGCGCCGATGTAGGCTTCGTGGCGGGCGAGGACGAAGGGCTCTTTGCCCTGGATTTTCAGCGCCGCATTGATGCCTGCCATGAGGCCCTGGGCGGCGGCTTCCTCGTAGCCGCTGGTGCCGTTGGCCTGGCCGGCGGAGTAGAGGCCGGGGATCTTTTTCACTTCCAGCGTGGGATAGAGCTGCAAGGGATCCAGCAGGTCGTACTCGATAGCATAGGCGGGGCGCATGAGTTTCACGTCTTCCAGCCCCGGGATGGTGCGGAGGAAGGCGTATTGCACGTCGATAGGCATAGAGGTGGACATGCCCTGCACGTACATTTCATTGGTGTCCAGGCCCTCGGGTTCCACGAAGAGCTGGTGTCGTTTCTTATCGGCGAAACGAACCACCTTGTCCTCGATGGAGGGGCAGTACCGCGCGCCGACGCCGTGAATCTTGCCGGCGTACTTGGGCGCCCGCATGAGATTTTCGCGGATGATGCTGTGGGTTTCCTCGTTGGTGTAGGTGAGCCAGCAGTGCCGCTGATTTCTATCTTCCCGCTCGTTCATGAAGGAGAAGGCGTGGTTCATGGGGTCGCCGCTTTCCATTTCCATGTGGTCCAGGTGGAGGCTCCGGATGTCCACGCGGCTGGGGGTGCCGGTTTTGAAACGGAGAATCGTGAGGCCGTGTTTCTTCAGATTTTCCGAAAGTCCTACGGACGGGCGCATGCCATTGGGTCCGCCGGAGTACATGGTGTCGCCGATGATGATCTGGCTGTCCAGGTAAGTGCCGGTGGCGAGAATCACCGCTTGGCCGCGGTACTCTTCACCCAACTCCGTGGTGATGCCCACGCAGCGGCCATCCTCCACGATAATGTCCATCACCTGCACCTGCTTCAGGTCCAGGTTTTCTGTATTCTCCACCACTTTTTTCATGTAGCGGTGGTATTCGTTCTTGTCCGACTGGGCGCGGAGGGAATACACCGCCGGCCCTTTGCCCAGGTTCAGCATGCGCATCTGAATGGCGGTCGCGTCAGCCGCGATCCCCATCTCGCCGCCGAGGGCATCGATTTCCTTTACCAGATGGCTCTTGCCCGGCCCGCCAATGGCAGGGTTGCAAGGCATCATGGCCACATTGTCCAGACAAATGGTGGTGAGAAGGGTCTTCATGCCCATCCGCGCCGCCGCCAAAGCCGCCTCGCAGCCCGCGTGCCCCGCGCCCACCACAATCACATCGTAAGTATCTATGAGATACATGGTATCCTTCTTTCTTTTTGAAATAGTTTTCTCCTTATTATATAAAATTTGGGACGGTATTTCAAAAGAAAAAGGAGGCTCCGTGAGGAGTCTCCTTTTGTGAAAAGGGATAAGGGATAGGGGATAAGGGATAAGGACGCGCCTTTTGTACTCCCCATTTTTGAAAGCATCACCCGCCCTACGGGCACCCTCTTCTGAGAAGAGGGCTTAACGCTTCTGCCTAAGCAGGCAAACGTGCCTTATCCCTTATCCCCTATCCCTTATCCCTAATTTTTACGCCGTCAAAAATATCTCTATCCCGATGGCGATCAAAATAACGCCGCCCAGGATCGTCGCCTTGTCTGCCAGCTTCATGCCGAATCTCTTGCCCAGCTCCAGGCCCGCCATGCAGACTGCAAAAGTCGTAGCGCCGACGATGAGACTGCAGATAAACGCTTCGTGCCAATGGTATTCAGCGATGGTGAAGCCCACGGAGAGTGCGTCCATGGAGGTGGCGAGACCCTGCACCAGGAGGTAGCGGAAGCCCACTTCCACTTTCACATCTTCCTCTTCGCCGGAGAGGCCGTCTTTGATCATCTTGCCGCCGATGAAGCAGAGCAAGAGCAGCGCTGTCCAGGGCACCAAGGGCAGAAGAAAGTCAAATATTTCCACCACCCAGTTTACGCAGAGCCAGCCGGTCATAGGCATGAGCCACTGGAAAAAGCCGAATGTGCCGGCGATGAGGCACATGGTACTGCGCTTGATGAAATGATTCGCCATGCCGTTGGCGAGAGACACCGAAAAGGCGTCCATCGCCAGGCCTACGCCGAGAAGGACGCTGTTAAATACAAATAAAAACCCCAAAATTTTCTCCTCCACTCCCGGGTTGATCGGGGCTGGTAGTGCTGCTGCCGCTGGTGCATACATGGTGCTGTCGCTTCTGGCTGCTGGCTGCTGGCTTCTAGCCGGCCAGAGAAACATATCAATGCAAGCAACGTGCGTCCCGCGATGAGCGGAAGTGTCCTACACCTTGCTCACCGCTAGCGCGAAGCCCATCACCCGCCCTTCGGGCACCCTCTTCAGAGAAGAGGGCTTGATAAGAAAGGCTTCGCCATCTTAGACCCCGCCCTTCGGGCCCTCCCCCTTCCAGAGGAAGGGGGGCGATGGCCTTGGTCGGGAGGTTGGCGGAAATAGCGGGACGCACTCCGCCCGCAGCACCATGTTCCTCTAGCCAGCTAGCAGCCAGTAGCCAGTAGCTAGAAGCGACGCCACCATGTTTGCACCAGCGGCATACGCACTAACCCCTTATCTCCTTCACCCGCCGGACCCGCTCCTCTCACAAAGCGTTCCGGCCACGAAAAAAGAGTATCAACCAATGTGTGCAAGTCTTGCAATCAAAAAGACTCTGCACACAGTAAAACTATGCACATGAGTCTCGCAATTTCAAGGAAAGCCAGGAAGGACATCCTTCCAGTATGTTGACTTGCTCCACCAAAGTGGCTGCTACTCCCTCACTTGTCACAAATCATATCATGATGAGCAGCGGGATGCAAGGGAAAACTCGCCAGTGGTCGGGGGCTGGCGCATACAAGGAAATGTTACCGCTATCGATATGAGTGGTCAGTAATCAGTGGTCAGTAGTCAGGGCGCGTTTGACGCTACTCCCACATAGTAGTGGTACTGCCAGTATGTGAAAGTAGCGTCAAACGCGTCCCGATTACTGATTACCGATTACCGACTACTAAACCGCCGGCGTTCCTTCCAAAAACTTTTCTACCTTCGGATCCTTTTTCATTTCCGCCAGCTCTTCTTCTGTGGGATAGACGGGGATGTCGCGGTCTTTGTTCACCAGGCAGAGGAAGCCCAGGATGTCTCCCGCGTCGGCGCGGAACTGGTGCCACTGCCAGGGGGCGATGGTGAGGAAATCGCCGGCTTTCACTTCCTGCACCTGATTTCCCAGGAGCGCGTGACCTTTGCCTTTGAAAATCATAACCACGTGCATGTGCTCGTGGTGCTCGAGGGAGGAGAAGCCGCCCTGCTCTACCTGGAAATAGCGGAACTGCACGGAGAGATCCGCGGCTCCGTCAAACAGGATCTGCTTGGTGACGTCCAAAAAGACGCCGGGGTTTTCTTTATAGATATGGGGCTCGATGCCGTCCCATCGGTTGTTCGTTTCATCAAATTTGCAAAGCATAGTGTTCCTCTAACATTTAGAATATAACTTTTGCGACTTTAGGTTTTTAGTAATCAGTAATTAGTGATCAGTGATCAGGACGCGATTCACGCCACGCGCACATAGAGATTATTCCGTTATGTATGAATAGCGGAAAATGCGTCCTGATTACTGACTACTGATTACTAAACCGCTAGCGCCAATCTCAGCAGATTCTCGGCAGCCCCTCTCCCCTCAGCGGCAGGATCCTTCTCCTGCCGCCGAAGAGGGTTTTGAGGTAGACGCCGCTGCCTGCTTGCACGCAGCCGGCGAGGGTGGCGTTTTGGCCGTAGGGATTTTGTTTGAGAATTGTGAGCGCCTCTTCGGCGTAGGCCATGGGGAGGACGATAGCCATTTTGCCTTCGTTTCCCATGGTGAGGGGGTCGAGGCCGAGAATGCCGGCTAGGCCTTTGACTTCTTCAGAAACGGGGAGCCTCTCTTCCCAGAGTTCTATGGATTTCCCGGAGGCGGCGGCCAACTCGTTTGCTACGGTGGCGAGGCCGCCGCGGGTGATGTCGCGGATGGTGTGGATGGGAAGGTGCGCATCAAGAAGGGCAGCGGTCAGGTGGTTCAGCGGCGCGGCGTCGCTTCGGATGGATGTCTCGATGCCCATGCGTTGGGTCAGGATGACCGCGTGGTGATCGCCCAGGTTTCCGGTCAAAAGGATGGCATCGCCGTCTTCCATGGCGGCGGCGGAAATCTGCGAATCCAGTGACCGCTCTCCGAGGCCGGCGGTATTGATGTAGAGGCCCCCATTTCCTTCCACCACTTTCGTGTCGCCGCAGACGATGGAGACGCTGGCTTCCTTCGCCGTGTTTGCCATGGAGGAAACGACCCGCTCCAACGTCTCGCTGGCAAGTCCCGTTTCCAGGATGAACGACGCCGTGAGATAGAGGGGCCGCGCGCCCATGGAGGCAAGGTCATTCACGGTGCCGCAGATGGCAAGGCGCCCGATGTCGCCGCCGGGGAAAAACAAAGGCTCCACCACAAAACTGTCGGTGGTCACGACCGGCGCGCCGGCGAGCGGCGGCAGCACCGCCCCGTCTTCCATGCGGGAGAGGATGGGATTTTCGAAATATTTGGCAAAGAGGGAGGCGATGAGCTTTCCCGTCTCCTCCCCGCCGCTGCCGTGGCGAAGTTCGATTCTCATAGTTCGTTCCTTTCGTAAATGGCACGAGCGCTGGTATCGCGAGTGCGCGAGGGATAAGGGATAGGGGATAAGGGATAAGGACGCGTTTGATGTCATGCATACATAGCGATGCTTCCGGTCTCCTACGGAAAAGGTTCAAGGTTCGATGTTCAAGGTTCAAGGGGCGATGCGGCGCACCACAACTTGAACCTTGAACCCTGAACCTGAAACTTTTTTCATCAGCATCATCCGGCCTACAACCACCTTCTTCAGTGAAGAAGGCAAAGCGACGAAACAGTTCCGCGCGCCCTTATCCCTTATCCCTTATCCCCTATCCCTTTACCGTTAGCCCTTCTCCCGATAAGTAACGCAGCACGCCCCTTCGGAGGACACCATGCAGGCGCCTACGGGGTGTTCGGGGGTGCAGGCGCGGCCGAAGCAGGGGCAGTCTTCGGAGCGGATGCGGCCGGTGAGGACTTCGCCGCAGCAGCAGCCGCGGGGCATTTTGTCTTCGGTAAGGCCAAAGCTGCCGGCGTCGAGAGTCTTATATTTCTCAGAGAGATAGAGCCCGGAGCCTTCGATGGCGCCGAGGCCGCGCCACACGGCGTTTCCTTCGGTGAAAACGTCTTCGACCAGCGCCTTCGCTCTTTCGTTTCCATTTTCCCGCACCACCGTGGGGTACTCGTTCCAGAGACCCTTCTCGCCCCTCGAGGCAGCAAGGACCAGCCGCACCAGGGCGCGAAGAAGTTCCGCCGGAGAGAATCCGCCGATGACCATGGTTTCGCCCAGGGTCTCCGCCATTTCTTTGAACGGCCGGCTGCCGGTGATGACTGCCACGTGGCCGGGGCAAAGGAAGCCGTCGATGCGGCTCTCTCTACTAATCATTTCCATGGCGCGAGGCATGGTCTTCAAAGCGGTGAGGAATTTGATGTTGGAAATCTTTTCTTCGTAGGCCCGCTTCACCAGGTCCGCCCAGATGGGCGCCGTGGTTTCAAATCCCACAGCCGCTAAAATAAATGTGGTTTCCTTGTGGGTGCGGGCGATGTCCAGGGCGTCTTCGGGATTGTAAAAGAAATCCACCGCCCCGCCCCGATCCCGGGCGCCGGCGAGGGACATGCGGCTCCCCGGCACCGCGAGGAGATCGCCGAAGGCGAGGACTTTGCAGCCCGGCGTCAAGGCGTAGGAAACCAGTTTGTCGATGTAAGACGTCGGGGTCACGCACACCGGGCAGCCCGGGCCCGAGAGGAAGGTGATGGCATCCGGCAGCATCTGCCGGATGCCGCTTCGGTACAGCGCCGACGTGTGGGTGCCGCAGACTTCCATGAGCCGAAGCGGCGGCCCGTCGTAGGCGGCAAGCCAGGTGGCTAATTCTTTTTCATGCATAATGACTCCGTTTCAAGGGATACGAGATTAGGGATAAGGGATAGGGGATAGGGGATAAGGCGCGTTTAGGGAAACACTGATTAAATCGAAGAATCAGAAATTATACGAATTTTTAAGCAATAC
>CAVHZP010000060.1:0-9732 GCA_963640485.1 bacterium
ACGCCAATAGTGCCGAGAATAGCATTCTCCTCTCTGTCTACGCCTCCGAATTGGTTCCCGTTTCCTTCATGGCCATCGCCGGCTTCGACGCCATTCCCGTGGACGTGGTGGCCACAGCGAAGATTATTCCAGGGAAAACAAACACGGATCCCGGTGTGTGGGGATACGCCTTCATTTGCGGGGATAATCGTAGTGTGAGTCAGCTTAATGGGCAACCGGCACCATTTCAGGTTTGGAACGAAGGACATAGAGTGTATGGGAAGGTTCATACAAATGGAGCTGTGGCGGTTACGGGTAGCGGAACCAAAAATGCGACTGGGACAAGGTATAGTCTCTTTGTCGAGCCAGAGAAGTTCAGTACATCAATAACCAGTGATCCTGAATTATGGGCGTATTCCGGTATTTCAGATAATGAGAGAAAAAGTCAAGATGGTACGATTCCACCGTGGTTTAATAATGACGTAGAGGTTACTGATCAATGGGGGCAGACCCACTGGAGAAATTATATTCGATTCGGATACTATGAGAATAATCCTTGGGGATATGTGGGAACTGATGTGGTAGCCAATGGCCCAGGAAAAGTTGATATTGCTTTGCGTGAAGATAATAAAGAGACAAAAGCTATTTATGATTATGTGGAAGATTTGAGAAAAAAATACGGGGATGATGCCAAATCTGGCACCACTTTAATCAAAGTCAGTGGAGATTACGGAGATTGGAAGACCGCGCGTCAGGACTACTCAAGTTGGCAGTACCATGCGGAACAGTATAAGTATGATACGATTGTCGTAGATGGTTCTGTTACTATTTACACAAAGCAGTTTTCAAGTGTAGCTAGCCATTTGAAGATTATCTCACTTCACGGAGATGTGTATTTTGCTGCGACTTGCCCGGTTAAAGCACTTATCTATGCGCCGAATGGAAAGGTTAATTTTGAAGGGGAAGCGACATATAGCACCACTGAATACAGCTTTGAGGGAAGTATAGTAGGAAAAGAAATCCTGTTAAATGGAAAGAATATAGAGAGGTATGATAGTAAAACCGGAAAAGGAAAGTATGTCACCTACAAATGGAATGACTTCGGCTTCGGTACAGGCACCGGCAGTGGCGGAAGTGGTAGTGGTAGCGGAAGCGGCGACTCCAGTACCGGCAGTGCCAGCTCCATCACCATGCACAAAGACGTAGACAGTGCCTACGGCGACGAAACGGTGCTGTAAATCAAAAAAGCGTGAAACCTCGGATAGAGGCTTCACGCTTTTACTTTTGTTCTGCTACCGCCAGTGCGAACATGTCGCTTTAGCTTCTGGCGACTAGCTGCTGGCTTCTAGCCGGCCAGAGAGACATGGCGCTGAAAGGCAAAGAGCGTCCCGCAATGAGCGGTTAGCAAGAATTTTCTTACTTTCGCTCATTGCGGGACGCTCTTTGTGTATCGGTGAGATGTTGGCACTAGCCGGCTAGCAGCCAGCAGCTAGAAGCCAGTAGCTGCATCGACATGTATGCACTGGCGGTATCCGCGCCCGTCTTATTTCGACAAATCCGTCGAACGAATCTGCTGCCGCAGCGGGAGGATGGAGTAGGGGGCCACGGAGAATTCGTCCACGCCCATCTTGAGGAAGGTTTCAGTGATGGAGAGGTCGCTGCCCAGTTCGCCGCACATGCCGACCCAGATGCCGGCTTTGTGCGCGTTCTCGATGGTCATTTCGATGAGCTTCAGCACGGCGGGGTGGTGGGGATTGAAGAAGTCCGAGAGCACGCGGCTGGTGCGGTCGACTACCAGGGTGTACTGGGACAGGTCATTGGTACCGATGGAGAAGAAGTCCACTTCCTTCGCCAGACGGTCGCTGATGAGGGCGGCGGCGGGGGTTTCGATCATGATACCGATTTCCATGTGATGGTCATAGGCGATGCCCTTCTTGTCCAGCTCCAGCTGCACTTCCGTCAGGATTTCCTTTGCCTTCCACACTTCCCATACGGAAGTGATGAGGGGGAACATGATGGCTGCTTTGCCGAAGGCGCTGGCGCGGAGGATGGCGCGGAGCTGGGTCTTGAAGATTTCCGGGCGTTTCAAGGAAATACGGATGGCTCGCATGCCGAGGGCCGGGTTGTCTTCTTTCGGCAGGTGGAAGGCAGAGGCTTCTTTATCGGCGCCGATGTCCAGGGTACGGATGATGACGCGCTTGCCGGCCATGGTTTCGATGGCGAGTTTGTAAATATTAAACTGTTCCTCTTCGCTGGGGAGAGTGTCGCGGCCCATGTAAATAAATTCGCTGCGGAAGAGGCCGATGCCTTCGGCGTCATTCTTCAGCACGGCGGCCAGATCGGAGGCAGAGGAAACGTTGGCTGCCACTTCCACCTGGTGGCCGTCGAGGGTCTTGCTGGGGAGGCCCTTCAGCTGCTGCAGGAGGTCTTTCAGGCGCAGGCTCTGTTCCTGTTTCTCTTTCATCACCGCCAGGATGCCCGGTGTCGGTTCCACGAAGGCGGTGCCGGAGAAGCCATCGATGACGGCGGTCTTGCCGTCGGCTTCATCGGCCACGTCGCTGCCGGTGGCTACGATGGCCGGCACGCCGAGGGCGCGGGCGAGGATGGCGGTGTGAGAGGTGGGGGTGCCTTCCTTGGTGACGAAGCCCAGGATTTTCGCGGTGTCCATCTGGATGGTTTCGCTGGGGGTCAGGTCATCGGCGTAGAGGATGCAGGGTTCGTCGGTGGAGAAGAGCGCCTGCTTCTGCTGCAAAGTGCGCAGGAGGATGCGGGCGATTTCCATCACGTCGGTGAGCTGGTCATCGATGTAGGAGCCGCTCTCTGCCTGGTAAATGCGGATGAAATTCTGCTGGGCCTGGGAAACGGCGTACTCTGCGTTCACGCTCTGCTTGCGGATGATGGATTTCACGGAGTCCACAAATTCGGAGTCCGTCAGCATCTGCTGGTACACTTTGAAAATAGAAGCGTTGTCGAGACCCACGTGGGAGACTGCTTCCTGGTAGAATTGCTTCATCTTCGCGCAAGCGGAGTTGCGGGCAGAGTCGAAGCGAGCCACTTCCGTCTCCGGCTGCTCCACTACCACCCGGGCGATGTCTACGTCCTGGTGACGGAATACGCGGAGCGGCCCGATGGTGACCATTCCGGAAATACTTTTGCCATGTAGTTCTATCATAATGTGTATATCCTTTCTTCTTAGAGCTGGCGTTAGTGCTGCTCGCGCTAGTACTCTCATGTCGCTGCGGCTCCTAGCTACTAGCTGCTGGCTTCTAGCCGGCTAGTGCTACAGAATCACCTTCAGCATAGAGCGTCCCGCGATTAGCGGTAGCAAAAAATATTTTGCTACCGCTATCGAGAAAGCGAAAATCGCGGGACGCTCTTTGCCGTCATCGATATGTATCTCTGGCCGGCTAGTAGCTAGCAGCCAGCAGCTAGGAGCTTCATCGACATGTTTGCACCAGCGGCTTAATTCTCAATTCCCTTCCTGCACATGACGCCTTGGTCGTAGTAGTGCCGGATTTTTTTCATTTCTGTGATGAGGTCGGCGGCGGAGAGGATTTCCTCCGGCGCGTTGCGACCGGTGAAGACGAGCTCTACGTCCTCGCTCCGAGCTGCCAGGATGCGGGCGGTGTCTTCCGCCGTGGCAAGGTCGTACCAGCGAGCCATATTGTACTCGTCAAGGATCACCAGGTCGTAGCCCTGGGACACGGCCTTCACCGCGTCGTCTACGCCTTTCAAAACCATGTCGCGGTAGTCCTTCGGCGGGTGTCCGGCGGGATAGACTTTCAGCGCCGAGCCCCAGGCTTTGATTTCTTCCTCGGTGAGCATGCCCTCTTTCGCAATGAAATAAGGTTTACCCAAAGTGATGAGATCGATGCCGGGCAGGCTCTCCAGGATTTTCTGCTCCGAATAGGCTAGCGACTTCATAAACTGGATAAAGGAGACCCGCTTCCCCGCACCGACGGCGCGGATGGCAAGGCCGATGGCAGCGGTGGTTTTTCCCTTCCCGTCGCCGGTATAGACTTGGATGTATCCTTTCATATAAGACCTCCTTGTGGAAATCTATGAACAAAAAGAAGGATGAGTCTAAAGAATAGAACCGCCCTCTTTGGATAACTGTATTATACAATAACGGGCGGGGAGTGGCTAGTGTTTTGGGGTTTTAAGGGATAAGGGATAAGGGATAAGGGATAAGGCGCGTTTGGCTACTACGCCAATCGCGCCATGCCCTCTTCGCTGAAGAGGGTGCCCGAAGGGCGGGTGATGCTTGCTTCGTTATAGCTAGGAGTGAGCATCATCCGGCCTAACGGCCACCTTCTTCAGAGAAGAAGGCAAATATCTCCCGCTAAAGCCAAATGCGCCTTATCCCTTATCCCCTATCCCTTATCCCTAAACAGACAAAAAACTCCCCCGACCTAATCGGTCAGAGGAGCTTACTTTTGCACTTTGCATCCATGTTTCTTCTTGTACCACTTATGAGAAATCCAGCCGATCATCATGAGGGCGAAGAGGACGAAGAAGCGGGTGCCGTGTTCGGAGAAGTAGATGAGGTCGTGGCCCAGGAGGACTTCGATGGCCACGGAGGGGACTTTGCCGATGAAGGTGGCGCGGAAGTGTTCGCGGCTGGTGAGCTTAGACACTACCGCCACGGCGGTGAAGAGGATATTCGGCGAGTAGGGGATGGCGCGGGCGTAAATCATGTGTTTCACGCCGCTGTAGCGATCCAGTTTCTCCAGCATATGGCGCTGCTCGATGAATTGTCTCGATTCCTTGCGGAAAAAGATGCGGCCGATGTGGAAGCTGATTTCTATGCCAAGGACTTCGCCGATCCAGGAAATCAAAAGTCCCGGAATTAAACCAAAAAGTGCGCCATTCACCGTAAGAAATGGAATCGTAGGGATGCCGAATACATTACAGAAAATGAGGAGGCCGATGCTCACCGCAAAAGCCCCGTATCCAAAAGAGGAAATATAATCGCCAAGTCCGTCTATATCTCCTGCCAGTGTCAATCGAATGGTTTGGTCATAAAATTCCGGGTAGTAGGTCTTGATCATAAGGACAGAGATAGCAGCGGCGATGGCCAGTATCACTATGCCTATGAATTTTTTATATCTGTCTGTCATGGTCTACCCTTTGGCCGCCCCGAAAGAAACCAATCGAAAAGCATCACAAACGGGGCAGCTTCGCAGCGATGCGAGAGTATGAAATTGATTATAAAAAATATTTTTCCCACTTTCAGTTCTCTATTATAATACAAAAGTTTCCTGTGCGCTACTATGAATAGGGGGCGAGGGAATTGGGGCTGGGGGCTGCTGCCGCCAGTGCAGACATGTCGGTGAAGCTCCTGGCTGCTGGCTTCTGGCTGCTAGCCGGCTAGAGGCACATGTCGATGAGAGCATAGTGCGTCCCGCGTTTTTTAGACTGAGGACATATGGAACGATACAGGGCTAGTGCGAAGCATCATCCGGCCTTACGGCCACCTTCTTCAAAGAAGAAGGCATACCGCGTTAAGCCCTCTTCCTTGAAGAGGGTGCCCGTAAGGGCGGGTGATGCCTCGCACTAGCGGTAAATTTATGTAAATGCCGCAAGCGCCAAACGCGGGACGCACTTGGCTAATGGCGTCATATTTTTTTTACTCGCGGCGCTTTTTTATTTGTGCGCCGCACCTCGCGATAACCCCCTTCCTTTGGAAGGGGGAGGGCCCGTAGGGCGGGGGTTGGTGGGCACTATGTACGCACTGGCGGTAATAGCGTCCTCCTTTGTTAGCTGTGAGCCTGTTTCTCTAGCCGACCAGCAGCCAGCAGCTAGCAGCCAGGAGCTTCACCGATATGTTCGTCTCATCGGTAGCAGCACTAGCCAAGAGCTGCACTGGCGGCATCTTCTCTCGCAGTATATAATAAAAGCAAAGTTTGTGACCGAAGGGAGGGACTGTTGTGGGACTGTTTGATGGGCTCGCCTCGTATTTCAAGAAAGATGGATTTGTAAATCTCTCTGCCGATGAGAGAGTGGGGCGGATCGACGCGGGGGCGCGGCGGGTTCTGGCGGCGCTGGAAGCTGCGGGCTTTGAGGCCTATGTGGTGGGCGGCTGCGTGCGGGATCTGTCTATGGGGAAGGCGCCCCATGACTGGGACATCACCACGTCGGCGCGACCGGAGGATACGCTGCGGGTAGCGGCGAGTCATGGCTGGCAGGCTGTGGATGGCGGCGGCCGGCGGTTCGGCACAGTAATCCTGGTGGTGGACGGAGAAAATTACGAAGTCACCACCTTCCGCAGTGAAGTCTATGGCAGCGATGCCCACCGGCCTTCGGAAATTTATTTCGCAGACACCTTGAAAGAAGATTTGTCGCGCCGCGATTTCACCATCAACGCCATGGCGCTGGACAGAGAGGGAAAGCTCTATGATTTCTTCGGCGGCATGGAAGACATGAAGGCAAAGAAGCTGCGCACTGTAGGAAATGCGGCGGAGCGATTCTCGGAAGACGCGCTCCGGCTCTTCCGGGCTTGCCGTTTCCTGGGGCAGCTGGATTTCCTGGCGGATTCGTCTCTGGTGGATGGCATGGCCAGCGCGTTCCCGCGGGTGGCGGGGCTGTCGCTGGAGCGGGTGCGCTCGGAGGTGGACCGGCTCATCGTGACGGACCACGCAGCTCGGGGCTTCGACCTCATGGTGCGGACGGGGCTCTCGGATCAGAGCTGCCGGGTGAAGGAGAAGGGGGCCTATCGGGAAATCCCCATTCTCCCCGAGCTTTCCCACCTGGTGGACCTGCCGCAGCAAAAGGAATTTCATAAGTTTGATGGCTGGTATCACACGCTGGCGGTGCTGGAGGCATCGTCGCCGATTCTCCTCAATCGCTGGGCGGCGCTGCTTCACGATGTGGCAAAGGGGCTCCCGGGCATTCGCGCGGTGCGGAAGGGCCGACTCACGGACTATGGCCATGATAAGAAGGGCGCGGAAATGAGCCTGGAAATCTTGCAGCGCTGGGGGAGAAGCCCCGACTTCACCCGCCGGGTGGCGTGGCTGGTGGAGAATCATATGCGCTTCCATTTCTTTGCCAATTCGCCGGATGCGGATACAGAGAAATGGGTGCGCCAGATGGCGCGGGACAAAGTATTTCCGTCCTCTGCCGCCATGGCCGAGGGCATCCTCCAAATGACGGACCTGTGCAAAGCGGACATCATCGGCTGCGGCCGCCCCCTTTCCGCGACGGAAGGCCACGAAGCCTTCGGCCGCTACATGGTAGACCTGGCAAAAGCCATGCCGGTGACGCCCAAGGAACTCCACTACGACAAAGAAGTCCCCCTGCTTCTCGCCCCCGACGTGGCGGCAGGCATGCAGAATCTCCTCACCCGCGTACAGAATGGGACGCTGGAAAATACGGAAACCGCTATACACCAGGCGGCGGTGAGGTACCATAAGCGACATGGTTAGTGCCGCGTCCGCTGGTGCATACATGGCGGTGTTGCTCCTAGCTGCTGGCTGCTAGCTGCTAGCCGGCTGGTGCTACAGACTCACCGATGGGCGTTATGTGCCCAAAGTACGTTGTTGGTGCTTTCGCCAGTGCCTACATAGTGCCCGCCAACTCCCGCCCTTCGGGCCCTCCCCCTTCCAAAGGAAGAGGGTTAGAGCGGAGTGCGGCGCACAAATTAAAAAGCGCCGCAAGTAAGAAAATATGCTGCCATTGTGATGTTCCTCTAGCCGACTAGCAGCCAGCAGCTAGCCGCCAGGAGCTGCAGCGACATGTTTGCTGGCGGCAGCAGCACTAACCGCCCTATCCCCAAGCCCTATTTCCCTCTATTATTTCGAAAGGACCTAGCATGAAGACAAAAAATCCTCGCAATCGGATGCGTCTTAGAAGCTTTAGGGTGGCCGCCATCGTGGCCCTCTTCTGGCTTCTTCTTTTGCTGCGCCTTTTCTGGATACAAATCGTGGAAGGGGAGCATTACGAGGATATGGCGATGGACCAGACGGCGGGGGAGCAGACGCTCTACTCGCCCCGTGGCACGATTTATGACCGCAACGGGAAGGAAATGGCATTCTCCATCATGGTGAAGTCCTTCTATGCTGACCCGGGGATGCTGGACGTATCGCCGGCAGAGGCGGCGGAAACTTTGGCGCCGCTGCTCCATATGAAAGTTGCGGACATCGAAGAGGCGCTGCTGCGGGATACCCGTTTTGTATGGCTGGAGCGTACCATGGACCCCGAGGATTCGGAGAAGGTGGAAGCACTCTTGAAAGAGAAGAAGTGGAAGGGCTTTGGTTTCGTCAGCGAGAGCCGTCGTTTCTATCCCAATGGTGCCATGGCCGCCAATGTGCTTGGTTTCGTAGGCATCGATGACAAGGGTCTCGACGGGCTGGAAATGACCATGGACGATCTCATTCGCGGCGGGTCGAACCGCCAGCGCATTCTGACCGATGCCCTGGGAAATCCGATTCTGAAATCCGCCATGGCCCCCTTCAAAGCGAAGAAGGAGCGGTCGGTATATCTCACCATCGACCAGAATATCCAGTTCTACGCCGAGCGCGCCCTGGATCGGGCCATGAAAAATACCCACTCCACCGGCGGGATTCTGATTGTCATGGATCCGAAGACCGGGGACATTCTCGCCCTGGCGAACCAGCCTTCCTATGACCCGAACCATTTCGACAAAGCCACGCCGGCGCAATTCAAAAATCGCGCGGTGGTAGACATTTACGAGCCGGGCTCTACCTTCAAGCCCATCATCGCCGCCAGCGCTCTCGCTGCCGGCACCTACGACACACAGACAGTATGGCACGACCCCGGGGAAATCTGGGCTTCCGGCCACGCCATCAAGAACTGGAACGAAGAGTCCTATGGCGACGTGCGGTTGGTGGACATCATCAAGTGGTCCATCAATACCGGCTTTGCCCACGTGGGCCTCTTGACCGGCGGGAAGACGCTGACCGAGTACGCGCAGAAATTTGGCTTCGGCAAAGCCACCGGCATCGAGCTCCCAGGTGAAGGGGCGGGCATTCTCTTCGACCCCGACGACATGCGGCCTTTGGATGTGGCCACCATGGCCATTGGTCAGAGTATCGCCGTCACGCCACTGCAGATGGTGCAGGCTTACAGCGCCCTCGCCAATGGGGGACAGATGGTGAAGCCCCACATTATTTCCTCTATCAAAAATCCTGACGGCAGCGACTATGCCGTCACGAAATCCGAAGTCACCGGTCACCCGGTCAGCGAGCAGGTGGCCAACGAAGTGAAGGACATGATGGAGAAAGAAGTCTCCGAAGGCGGCGGCAGCAATGCCCAGGTGCCGGGGTACCACATGGCGGGCAAGACCGGTACCGCTCAGAAAATCGACCCCCAACACGGCGGCTATCTGGAGAATGAATACATCGCCTCCTTCTGCGGCTTCGGCCCCACCGAAGACCCGAGAGCCATCTGCCTTGTCGTCCTCGATACGCCGAGAGGCGCCTACTACGGCGGCATGGTGGCAGCGCCGGTATTTAAAGAAGCCATGACCCAGATCATGCGCTACCTTGCTGTGCCCACCATCGAAGATACAGAAAATCACGTGAAGCCGGTGACGAAATCCATCGAAAGCGCTACGACGCCGCTCCCTTCGCCACAGGAAATCGAATTCACACTTCCCAGCTTCTACGGCTGGTCCCTCCGCGACACCGGCGAATGGCTGAACCACGCCGGCCTGGGCTTCCAGCCCCAAGGCAGCGGCTACGCAGTAAAGCAAACCCCGGGGCCGGGGACAAAGGTGAAGAGGGGAGAGGCGGT
>CAVHZP010000061.1:0-9631 GCA_963640485.1 bacterium
GCACCATTGGGCTGGTCAGAAATTCAGATGGCGATTTAATCAGTGTTTCCCTTGCGTCAGACGCGTCCTGACTACTGACCACTGATTACTGATTACTACCCCCCGTCGGTCAAACTTGCTACTTAACTTCCATTTGACGATACCCAGGGCAAAGCATATAATAAAAAGAACTGTTATTTAGAATAAATAGCGAAAAAATCGTTACTTTATGGAAGGTGAAATGTATGCGTGAAAAGTATGTTCCTCAGCAGATTGAGAAGAAATGGCAGCAGATCTGGGAGGATACCAAAGCATTTGAAACTCATTCGGATCCGAACAAAAAGAAATACTATGTCCTGGAAATGTTCCCGTACCCCTCGGGCAATCTCCACATGGGCCATGTGAGAAACTACTCCATCGGCGATGTGGTGGCTCGTTTCAAAGCCATGCAGGGCTTCAATGTGCTTCATCCCATGGGCTTTGATGCCTTTGGCATGCCCGCCGAAAATGCGGCAATCAAACACGGCATCCCGCCGGCTAAGTGGACCTATGCGAACATGGACAACATGACTCGCCAGCAGAAAGAACTGGGCCTCTCCTACGACTGGGACCGCCAGGTTTTCACCTGCCGCGAAGACTACTACAAGCAGACCCAGAAACTTTTCGAGCTCTTCTACAAGAGAGGCCTTGCCTACAAGAAAGAAGCGAAAGTCAACTGGTGCGAAAGCTGCCACACCGTTCTGGCAAACGAACAGGTCGAAGAAGGCCGTTGCTGGCGCTGCAAAAATGACGTAGTGAAGAAAGATCTCTCCCAGTGGTTCCTGAAAATTACTGATTACGCTGACCGCCTGCTGGCAGACCTGGATCATATGCCCGGCTGGCCGGAACGCGTAAAGACCATGCAGCGAAACTGGATCGGCCGCTCCACCGGCACCCAGTTCTCCTTCACTGTAGAAGGCTGCGATGACCAGATTCCCGTTTACACCACCCGCGTAGACACCGTTTACGGCGTCACCTACATGGTACTGGCACCGGAACACCCGCTGGTCGAAAAACTCATCGAAGGAAATCCGGAAAAAGCGAAACTGGAAGCCTTCATCGAAGAAATGAGAAATGAAAACGACATCGTCCGTACCGCTGAAGATGCACCGAAACTGGGCATGTTCACCGGCAGCTACGCCATTCACCCGCTTACCGGTGAAAGAGTGCCGATTTGGATTGCCAACTACGTTCTCTACGAATACGGTACCGGCGCTGTCATGGCTGTACCGACCCACGACCAGCGCGACTGGGATTTCGCAAAGAAATACAGCCTCCCTATGAAAGTGGTAGTACAGAACAAAGCTGGAAACCTGACCCTCGAAGAAATGGACAAAGCCTATGATGCCGACGGCGTCATCGTGAACTCCGGCGAATTTGACGGCATGAAATCCGCCGAAGCCAGAGAAGCCATCACACACAAATTCGAAGACATGGGCATCGGCCAGGGCAAAGTCAACTACCGCCTCCGCGATTGGCTGATTTCCCGTCAGCGCTACTGGGGCTGCCCGATTCCGATCATTCACTGCCCACATTGCGGCAATGTACTGGTACCGGAAAAAGACCTGCCTGTAAGACTGCCGGAAGACGTTAACTTCGTGGCCGGCGCCACCTCGCCGCTGGAAACCAGCGAATCTTTCCTCCACTGCAAGTGCCCGGAATGCGGCGCCGACGCTACCCGCGAAACCGACACCATGGACACCTTCATCGACTCCTCCTGGTACTACCTGCGCTACACCGATCCGCACAACGACGCAGAACCGTTTGCTAAAGACAAAGTCAACTACTGGGCTCCGGTGGATCAGTACATTGGCGGCATCGAACACGCCATCCTTCACCTGCTCTACTCCCGTTTCTTCATGAAAGTCCTCCAGGATGCCGGCATGGTAGACTACAGCGAACCATTCACCAACCTCCTCTGCCAGGGCATGGTCCTCAAAGACGGCGGCAAGATGAGTAAGTCGGTCGGAAATGTTGTTTCCCCTGAAGAAATCGTAGAGAAATACGGCGCTGACACCGCCCGCCTCTTCATCCTCTTCGCTGCGCCACCGGAAAAAGACCTGGAATGGTCCGACCAGGGCGTAGAAGGCTCCTACCGCTTCCTGAAACGTGTATGGTCTATCGTAGACAAATACCAGGACCTGCCGAAGGAAAACAAAGGCAGCCTCTCCTCCGAAGAAACTGCCCTCCGTAGAAAACTCCACCAGACCATTAAAAAAGTCACCGAAGATCTGGACGGGAAATTTGCATTCAACACCGCCATCTCTGCTATCATGGAACTGGTAAATGATATGTACCGCTTTGCCGATGCCCATGAAGCTGTGGAAGAAAGTCTTGCGAAAGAACTGGGCAGAGACCTCCTGATTCTCCTGGCTCCATTCGTACCGCACATGACTGAAGAACTGTGGCAGGGCATGGGCGAGAAAGAATCCAGCGTCCACGCAGCCGCTTGGCCCGCTTACGACGAAGCTGCCCTGGTGGTAGACGAAGTAGAACTGGCTGTACAGGTCAATGGCAAAGTCCGCGCCACCATCTCCGTACCGGTCGCTATGGACAGAGAAGAAATCGCTGAAAAAGCCAAGGCTCTCCCAGAAATCGCGAAATTCACCGAAGGCAAGACCATCGTGAAAGTCATCGTGGTTCCGAAGAGAATCGTGAATATTGTTGTGAAAGGCTAATGGATAGCTGAACATCAAAAAAGAGCTGTGAGATTAAATCTTGCAGCTCTTTTCTTTTGGCGGAATTAACGCTGGCGGTTTTGTAATCAGTAGTCAGCAGTCGGTAGTCGGTGGCTGGTTCGCATTTGGCTGCGTCCTCATCGTAGCCGTGAACCGCTCCATTTTTCCCTATCGCCAAATGGGGCGGTCAACGGTTATACGGTAAGCAGATTGCGGTAGTGGGAAAACAGCCAAACGCGTCCCGATTACCGATCACCGATTACTAAGCCGATAGCGGTAGCATCGCAAATGAGGAAGTAGTCAAAAGCGCCCCGACTACTGACTACTGATCACTGACTACTAAACCGATAGCAGTAAGCATGCCTCTGTCTCCTATTTTCAAAGCCCCCTTACCGTGATATAATAGTAGGGAATTTTTGGCATTTTGCAAATGTAAAGGAGAATGTTTTATGAGCAAGGTTTTCGTTATCGGACATAAATCCCCGGACACAGACAGCATTGCAGCTGCTATTTCTTATTCCTACCTGAAACAGCAGCAGGGCGTGGAAGCGGTCGCTGCCAGAGCAGGGGAGCTGAATAAGGAATCCCAGTATGCACTGGATTATTTCAAAGTAGAAGCACCGGAACTTTTGACTTCCGTAGAACCGGGCACTCAGCTGATTCTGGTGGATCACAATGAATCCAAGCAGTGCGTCGATGGCGCGAAAGAAGCAGAAGTGCTGGAACTCATCGACCATCACCGCGTTGGCGATTTTGAAACTGCCAACCCGATTTTCATTCTCGTTCGCCCAGTAGGCTGCGTGAATACGGTTATTTGGGGTCTCTACAAAGCAGCCGGCATCCAGCCGACCAAAGAAGTGGCTGGCATGATGCTCTCCGCTATCATTTCTGACACCGTTCTTTTCCGTTCTCCGACCACCACGGAAGAAGACAAGACAGCAGTCACTGAACTGGCTGCTATCGCCGGTGTGGACTACGAAGCTTACGGCATGGATATGCTGAAAGCCGGCGCTGATATTTCCGACTACCCGGCAGAAAAACTGGCCGGCAACGATACGAAGGAATTCGAAGCCAATGGCAAAGTTTTCTCCTGCGGCCAGATTTCCGTCATGGATCTCGCTCCCATCAATGCGAAGAAAGCAGAAATCATGGCAGCTCTCGAAGCAGCCAAAGCAGCGAAGGGCTACGAAGCATCTTACCTGATGGTCACCGACATTCTTGCTGAAGACACCTACCTGTGGTTCACCGCCGGCGCTGAAGAAGCCGCTGAAAAGGCTTTCGATAAGAAATCCGAAGACGGCTATGTGTACCTGCCGAAGGTCATGTCCCGTAAGAAACAGGTGGCACCGTTCCTCCTCAAGGTATACGGAGACTAATCTCTTAACGAAAAGGCCCATATTTTTATATGGGCTTTTTTACTAGGGAAAAGTGAGGAGTTAGGAGTGAGGAGTGTTGGAGCGCCGCATCAAACAATGGCGGCGCGAGTTTGAAATTAGACAGCAGACAATCGGCTGGTCAGGCGTCAAACTGCGTGCATCTTTTCCTCACTATTGTTTTCTATTTACTGTGTTACCGTTACCCGACCGTGCATAGGATAGCGGGGATGGTAAACAGTTATACGGTAAACGGATTGCGGACGTGGGAAAGCAGGGTGATGCGTCCTTATCCCTTATCCCCTATCCCTTATCCCTGAATTTCCGAAAGGATTCTCATGAACAACTACTTAGATACATTAAACAGCCGCCAGCGGGAGGCGGTGATGCAGACCGAGGGGCCGGTGCTGATCATGGCAGGCGCCGGGTCCGGCAAGACGAAGGCTTTGACCTGTCGCATCGCTTACATGCTAGAGCAGGGGATTTATCCGGGAGAAATCCTGGCCATCACCTTCACCAACAAAGCGGCCCAGGAAATGCGGGAACGCGTGCACAACCTGGTGGGACCCTCAGCGGACCGCATTTGGATGTACACCTTCCACTCCTTCGGCGCCCGTTTCCTTCGCCGGGAAATCACAAACTACCCGCCTTACACAGACAAATTCACCATTTACGACTCCGACGACTCGAAGACTTTGGTGAAGAATTGTCTGAAAGAGCTGAATCTGGACGACAAACATTTCCAGCCGAACGCGGTGCAGAATCATATTTCCAATGCGAAGAACCAGCTCATCGACCCTCGCGCCTTCCGTGCCCAGGTGGGGAGCAATTTCTTTGCCCAGAAAATCGCGGACGTCTACGAGCTTTATGACAAGCACATGAAGCAGAACAACGCCCTCGATTTCGATGATCTTCTTTTTATCACCACCAAGCTCCTCGCGGTGCCGGAAATCCGCAAGCGTTGGCAGGATCGTTTCCACTATATCCTCATCGACGAATACCAGGACACGAACCACGCCCAGTACCTTATGGCGCGCTACATTGCCGGCTCGCTGCAGAATATCTGCGCCGTCGGCGATGCGGATCAGAGCATTTACTCCTGGCGCGGCGCGGACCTTCGGAACATTATGGATTTTCAGAAGGACTATCCCCAGGCGAAGGTGATCAAGCTGGAGCAGAATTATCGCTCCACCCAGACCATTTTGGACGCAGCGAATGCGGTGATTCAGAACAACCCCGACCGTCCGTCGAAGCGCCTTTGGACGGAGAACAATACAGGAAATCATCTGCGCCACTACACCGCCGTGGATGAACACAGCGAGGCGGATTTCATCGTCAGCACCATGAAAAAAGAGCATGACGAAAAGCACCGTCCCTATGGCGAAATGGCGGTGCTCTACCGCATGAACGCCCAGTCCCGCGTCATCGAAGAATCCCTGGTGCGCCGGGGCATCGGCTACACCATGGTAGGCGGCACCCGTTTCTACGACCGCGCAGAAATCAGAGACATCATGGCGTATCTGAAAGTGGTAAACAATTTCCGCGACAACATCAGCCTCGCCCGCATCATCAATGTGCCCAAACGCGGCATCGGCGCCACCACGGTGCAGAAGCTCATGGACTACGCCAATGAAGGCGGCATGTCCATGTTCGAAGGCATCATGGGCATCGAAGGCAGCGGCCTTCCCACCGCGGCGCAGCAGAAATTGCAGCAGTTCAGTGCTATGATTTTCGATTTCCTCAATGCATCGTCGGAAATGAATGTGTTCGAGCTCATTCAGAAAATCATGAATGACACGAAATATGTGCAGCAGCTGCAGGAAAGCAACGATCCCCAGGCCCAGAGCCGCGAGGAAAACTTAGGCGAACTTCTCTCCGTGGCGAAGGACTTCACCGACGAGCAGCCCGAAGGCGGCCTCGCCGAATTCCTGGAAAAAGTGGCTCTCGTCAACGACGTAGACAACTACGAAGGCGAAGAGGACCGGGTCACCCTGATGACCATCCACAGCGCTAAGGGCCTGGAATTTCCGCTGGTATTCCTGCCGGGCATGGACGAAGGCATTTTTCCCGGCGTCCGTTCCTTCATGGAGCCGTCGGCACTGGAAGAAGAGCGCCGCCTGTGCTACGTGGCCATCACCCGCGCCAAAGAGCAGCTCTACCTCTCCAACGCCCACATGCGCACCATGTACGGCCAGATCAAGCCCTACCAGCCCAGCCGTTTCTTAGAAGAAATCCCGCCGGATCTGATGGACAAGATCATCACTGACGAAGAAAGAAATCGCCAGCAAATGGCCGCCCGCCGCCGCACGGAGCAGAAGAGCCGCCTCGCCCTCTCGGAAGTGACCGTGAATAAGCCCAAGAGAAATACAGTCGCTGCCCGCTACGACTGGAAAGTGGGGGACATCGCCGTTCACACCATGTGGGGCAAAGGCAAAGTCGTAGCCGTCACCGGCAACGATACAAAGATGATGCTGAAACTCGAATTCCCGGGAAATAAGATCCGCCAGGTTATGGTGGCCTTCGCGCCCATCACGAAGGAAGAATAGCGGGAGTGGCGCTATCGGTTTATCGGGGTTGGAGGCAGTCGGAATCCATGCGGCCGGCAAGAGTTGGAGAAATAGTAATCAGTAATTAGTGATCAGTAGTTAGGACGCGTTTGGCGAAAGCGGCAAATGCGCCCTGACCACTGATTACTGATTACTAAATTGCTAACTCTTGCCAATCCTGTTAACTACTAGCTACCTCCATTCCCCCGACTACCGACCACAAAACCGATAGCGTAAAACCTGCATTTATACAAAGGACCAACCCAATGATACCGGAAGAAGTGAAAGAAAAAATAGAGAAGCTCCGGAGCGAGCTTCGCCGCCATAGCTACCTGTACTATGTGCTTGAGCGTCCGGAAATCACGGACTATGAATTCGACCATATGTACCGGGCATTGGTGGATTTAGAAAAAGAATACCCCGAGCTGGTGACGCCGGATTCGCCGACTCAGCGCGTGGGTGCGAAAGCGTCCGAAGATTTCCGGAAGGTGCGTTTCCGGAAACCCATGCTCTCCCTCACCAATGCCTTCAGCGCCGACGAACTCAGAGACTTCGACCGCCGCGTGAAGACAGGCCTGGGAGAAGAAAAGGTGGAGTACATCACCGAGCTCAAAATCGACGGCCTTTCCATGAATCTGATTTATGAAAACGGCAGCCTCATCCAGGGTCTCACCCGCGGCGATGGCCGGGTGGGGGAAGATGTGACGGCGAATGTGAAGACCATTCACAGTATTCCCCTCTACATCGAGAATGCGCCGCCATACCTGGAAGTGCGGGGCGAAGTGTATATGCCGCGGAAAAGTTTCATCGCCTTGAATGAAGCCAGAGACGAAGCGGGAATCATGCCCTTTGCGAACTGCCGCAACGCCGCTGCCGGCTCCCTGCGCCAGTTGGATCCCCATGTGACGGCATCTCGAAATCTTGCCTTCTTCGCCTACGCTTTGGGCGATATAGAAGGTATGGAAATCCATTCCCAGGAAGAACTTCTCCAGAAGCTGGTGGATTTCCATTTCCAGGTGAATCCGAACTACCGCAAGTGGCACTCCATCGAAGGCGTCATCGAAGGCGTGAACGAGTGGGAAGAAAAGCGCCACGACCTGGGCTACGACACCGATGGCATGGTCATCAAAGTGAACGACTTTGCCCAACAAAATCGGCTCGGTGCCACCGTGAGAGATCCCAAGTGGGCGACAGCGTACAAGTACCCGCCGGAAGAAGCGGAGACCCGCATCGAGAGGATCGTAGTCACCATGGGACGCACCGGCGTCCTCACGCCGTCGGCAGACCTGACGCCGGTCCATTTGGCCGGCACCACCGTGAAGCGGGCGACGCTGCACAATCTGGATTTCATCCGCGAAAAAGACATCCGCGAAGGCGACTACGTGCGGATTTACAAAGCCGGAGAAATCATCCCGGAAATCGCGAAAGTGCTGAAAGAGAAACGCAATGGCGCAGAGAAACCTTTTGAAATGCCTACCGCTTGCCCGGTCTGCGGCGGCGAAGTGCATCGTGTAGAAGGAGAAGCCGCCTTCCGCTGCACGAATCCCGAATGTGGCGGCGTGGTGCGAGAGAAACTGATCCACTTCGCCTCCCGTGACGCTATGAATATCGAAGGCCTCGGCCCCTCGGTGGTGGATAGCCTGCTGGCTTACCGCCTGGTGAATGACCCCTCCGATTTCTATCGCTTGCAGGTAGAAGACATCGAGCAAATCGAGCGCATGGGCGAAAAGAGCGCCCAAAATCTCGTGGCCGCCATCGCCGACAGCAAAGGCAGAGGCCTCGCGAAACTTCTCTTCGGCCTCGGCATTCGCTTCCTCGGCGCCAAAGGCGCGGAACTGGTAGCGAAGAAATACCACACCATTTCCGCCTTGATGGAAGTCCCCGCCAGTGACATCCAGGAAACCGAAGGCATCGGCAAAGTTATCGCCGGTAGCCTCTACGACTACCTCCATGACATGAAACACATGATGGTCATCGACAAGCTCAGAAATGCCGGCGTCCTCATGGACGAAATTGTCCTCGAACCCACCGGCGGCGCCTTCGAAGGAGAAATGGTGGTTCTCACCGGCAAACTCTCCCGCATGGGACGCCGCGAAGCCGGCGACATTATCAAGAACCAGGGCGGCGAAGTCCAAAGCTCCATCACCGGCAAAACCACTCTCGTCGTAGCCGGCGAAGACGCAGGCAGCAAACTGGAAAAAGCCCGGGCAAAAGGGATCCCGGTCATTAGCGAAGAAGAATTTTTGGAGAGAGCGGGAGTTAAGTAGTTGCAGGCAGTTGGAGGAATAGTAATCAGTAATCAGTGATCAGTAGTCAGGGCGCATCTGAACACAAGAGGCAAATGCGCCCTGACCACTGACTACTAATTACTGATTACAATCCCTCTATTTCTTAGTAACCTTATGAATTCCAATTGTCTCCGACCCTGACTACCGATTACCAAACATATATGTAAAAAGGAGAAAACAAATGAGCAACGTAAACAAAAAATGCAAAGTCCACTACGAAGGTACCTTCAACGACGGCACCAAATTTGATTCCTCTTATGACAGAGGCGAACCGTTGGCATTTATCTGCGGCGCCGGCCAGATGATCAAAGGCTTCGACGAAGCAGTGAAAGACATGGAAGTGGGAGAAATCAAAAATATCCACCTCATGCCCGAAGAAGCCTACGGCATGCCTGACCCGGACAATATCCTCACCGTAGAACAGTCCCAGATGCCCGGCTCTGAAGAACTGGAAGTGGGCGAGAAAGTTTACCTCTCCGGCCCCATGGGTCAGCGCTTCCCTGTGAAAGTGACGGAAAAGACCGAAACCACCATCACCTTCGATGCGAACCACGAAATGGCAGGCAAGGAACTGAATTTCAAAATCGAATTGGTCTCCGTTGGCTGATTTGAAAAAAGCTCCCCGAAAGGGGAGCTTTTTTTCTACCCCCTTCCTCTGGAAGGGGGAGGGCCCGAAGGGCGGGGGTTGGCTCCTCGCGAAGCCCTCTTCTCAGAAGAGGGTGCCCGTA
>CAVHZP010000062.1:0-9447 GCA_963640485.1 bacterium
TTTTTTAGGGCTAGTGGTTTTGTAATCGGTGGTCGGTAGTCGGTAGTCGGGACGCATTTGACTTTCAGTAAGAGCTCTGCCGTTTTCCGCTATTGCCGATAGATCCTTCGGCTTCGTTCAGGATGACGCTACAGCAAAAAGCGGATGAGGCACACTATGCCTCATCCGCTACTGCCTTAACTGTACTGCGGTATGCGCGCCCACTGCCTCCAATCCCTGACTACTGATCACTGATCACTAATTACTGATTACTAAACCGATAGCATTCTCACCTCCCCAATGCAAAAAGCAAGAGAGGCACAGGGCTTCTCTTGCTTTTGCGTGGTATCAATTTCCTTCGAGCTTGGCCACGCCGATGGGCGGGCTTTCGAGGAAGGTGACTTTCGGATTTCTCTGGGCGAGCCAGCCGGCCTGCCAGGCGTTGGGCAGGAGGTAGACCGGGCGCTCGCGGCGGTCGTAGACCACCATGGCGTTGTCGATGCCGATGAGTTCTTCCGGCGGGATATCGCCTTCGGTCCAGCGGGCAGCGGTATAGGAGAGCGGTTCCAGCCGGACGTCTACATTGTATTCGTTTTCCAGTCTGTATTTCATGACTTCAAACTGCAGCTGGCCGACGGCGCCGATGATGAAGGATTCCATCACGTAGGGCTGCTTGTAGACCTGGATGGCGCCTTCCTGGGCGAGCTGGCTCACGCCGTTCAGGAATTGCTTTCTCTTCATGCTGCTGTCAGGAGAGAGGCGGGCGAAGAGTTCCGGCGGGAAGACAGGGAAATCGATGAAGGTGACGGGATGTTTCTTCTCACACACCGTATCGCCTACGCCGAGTTCGCCGGTGTCGAAGAGGCCGATGATGTCGCCGGGGTAGGCTTTCTCTACGGTCTGCCTTTCGGTGGCGAGGAATTGCTGTGGCTGGGAGAGGCGGAGCATCTTGCCGCTCTGGCGGTGCAGGACGGTGGCGCCTTTCTCGAAGACGCCGGAGCAGATGCGCATGAAGGCCACGCGGTCATGGTGCTTCGGGTCCATGTTTGCCTGGATTTTGAAAATGAAGCCGGAGAAATTCGGATTTTCCGGTTCGATGGTGCCTTCCAGTGTTTTTCTGGCTTCCGGCGGCGGTGCCAGCTGGAGGTATTTTTCCAGGAAGGGCTGCACGCCGAAGTTGGTCATAGCGGAACCGAAGAACATAGGCGTCAGTTCGCCGCGAGCCACTTTCTCTGCGTCGAAGGGGTCGCCGGCTTCGTCCAAGAGTTCCAGATCGTCCTGGAGGGACTGGATGATTTCCTCACCCAGATATTCCATGATTTTCGGGTCGTCCATTTTGCCGGAGACCACTTCCAGTTTCTTCACGCCATGGGCATTGTCTTTGATGAAGAGGTGGCACATTTCTGTTTCTCTATCATAAATGCCGGTGTAGTCGCCGTTGACGCCGATGGGCCAGTTCATGGGGCAGGAGCGGATGCCCAGCACGTCCTCGATGTCTGCCATCAGGTCGAAGGGGTTCTTGCCGAAGTGGTCAATTTTGTTTACAAAGGTGAAAATCGGGATGCCGCGGTCGGAGCAGACTTTGAAAAGCTTCTTCGTCTGCGCTTCCACGCCTTTGGCCACGTCGATGACCATGACCGCCGAGTCCACGGCCATGAGGGTACGGTAGGTATCTTCCGAGAAATCGGCGTGCCCCGGGGTGTCCAGGATGTTGATGCGGCAGCCCTGGTAGTCAAATTGGAGTACGGAGCTGGTGACGGAAATCCCGCGCTGCTTTTCGATTTCCATCCAGTCCGACACGGCATAGCGTGCCGTCTTTCTCGCCTTCACGGATCCGGCCAGATGGATCGCTCCGCCGTAAAGCAAAAGTTTTTCAGTCAGCGTCGTCTTGCCCGCATCCGGGTGGGAAATGATGGCAAAGGTCCGGCGTCTTTTAATTTCTTCCAAGTCAGTCATGTTACACCTCGTTCAAAAATACATACGGCTTATTATACCATAAGAGCGAGCTGGAGAAAATGAAATGTTAAGGAAAGGGATAGGGGATAGGGGATAAGGGATAAGGCGCTTTTAACGAAGCAGTCCAATGCGTCAAGCTCTCTTCTATTAAATTAGGTATTTTAAATACCTGCAGTCAGAATTTTATGCAAGACGAGGAAAGGCAACCCGAGAATAGTGAGCTATTTGAGGATTTCCTTGACGAAGTATTGCATAAAAATTCGTATAATTTCTGATCCTTCATCAGCGTTTCCCTAGAACCGCCAACTCTCGCACCCGCTACGGGTACCAACTGCCTCTAACCCCGACTACCGGCTACCGACCACCGACTACTAAGCCGATAAGCCCTAAGCATGCTACATACGCCCCAGCGGTATCCCCTCTAGCGATTCCCCCTAAAACGTAGTATAATGAGCGTATGTCATCTCTCAAAAGGATAATAGAATGACTTATAGGAATAATTCTATATATAGTTAGAAGCAGAGGAGTGTAGAAGAATATGGCAATCAAAACAAGAAAAGTGGGAATCATCGGTGCGGGCAATGTAGGCTCTCATCTGGGTCTGCAGCTGGCTATCCAGGGTCTGGCTGATGAAGTGGTATTTTATGATGTGAACCCTGAAAAAGCCATGGGCGAATCCATGGATCTCATGGACGCTGTGAGCTACCAGCCACACCATTTCGAAGCTTATGCAGGCACCATCGATGATATGAAAGATGCAGACATCATGATCAATGCATCCGGCAAGCCGCGCCTGCCGGGACAGACCCGTCTGGACATGATGGACGGCGGCATCGCCACCACCCAGGAATTTTTGCCGCTCATCGAGAAATCCGGTTTCGATGGCATCATCATTTCTATTTCCAATCCTTGCGACATCATCGCCGAATACATCCAGTACAAGCTGGACTATCCGAAACATAAAATCATCGGCTCCGGCACGGCGCTGGACTCTGCCCGTCTCCAGTACCAGCTCTCTGACCAGCTGAAAATCAACCGCCGCTCTCTGACCGCGTACCTCCTGGGCGAACACGGCGACTCCAGCATGATTCCCTGGAGTCATGTCACCGTAGCCGGCAAGCCCATCGATGAACTCCTCGCTGAAAAGCCGGAGCTCTACCACATGGACCCGAAGGATGTGATTCTCGAAAAAGTTCACCGCGAAGGTTACATCGAAAACACTTCCAAAGGCTGCACCGAATTCGGCGTCACTTCCGCCACCGCTGAACTGGTTCGCGCGATTTACCACAACGAACACAAAGTGCTGCCGGTATCTGTTTACCTCAATGGCCCCTACGGTATCGAAGACAGCTTCGCTTCCGTACCGGTGAAGATCGGCAAAGACGGCGTGGAAGATATCATCGAGCTCCACCTGACCGACCAGGAACTGGCAGAATTCCATGCGTCCATCAAGGTTCTGAAAGAACACTTCGCTAGAGCGCTGACACTCTGAGAAATGAAATATACCTCCTTCCCTTGGAGGTTGGCTCTATGAAATAAAAGCTCCCTGCTTCCTCATAGCAGGGAGCTTTTAGCGTGGAACCGGAAATTCTGATAGAGCCAGCGGGCATGCTTATCATCCACTATCGTTCTTCTCTCCTGTCATCCTGAGCGAAGCCCCCGGATTCATTCAGCAATAGCCCTGTACTTGCTCTCTGTCTCTACCACTGTCCGCGTCACGCCAGCAAGAAACGCTCAAAGGCTTTTGGCCAGTTCCACGTTCTTCCTGCTATTGCTGTTGGATCCTTCGGCTTCGCTCAGGATGACAGTGTAAGAGAACTACTGTGTCAGTGAGCATGCTTTCCGCCACTGCTGAGTATGCGCTTTCGGCGTAATTCTATCCGGCGGCTTTGCCGCGACCCTTCTCCAAGGGTCTACGCCCTTACGCCAGCATAACATAATGATTCTAGCAGCGGCTATTTAAAATCCTTAACTTAATAGCCCATCAAAGATAGCACTGGCCCGAAATCCTTTCGCCCACGAAAAAAAGCACGGCTATTACGCCGTGCTTTTTTGTGCTTTATACCAGGTCGGCCAGCTCCATGATGAGAGCTTCGCTCTTGGCCCAGCCGAGGCAGGGGTCGGTGATGGATTTCCCGTAAATCCCTTCGCCGATTTTCTGAGCGCCGTCTTCGATATAGCTTTCGATCATGAGGCCTTTCACAATGCCGCGGATGCCTTCGGAGTAACGGCGGCTGGCCATCACGTCCTGGGCGATGCGGATCTGTTCCATGAATTTCTTTCCCGAATTGTTGTGGTTGCAGTCCACCACGATGGCCGGGTTCGCCAGATTTCTTTCGCTGTACATTTCCATCACTTTCTGCAGGTTTTCATAGTGATAGTTTGGCATGCTGGTGCCGAAGTGGTTCACGTAGCCGCGAAGGATGGTGTGGGCCAGAGGATTTCCTGTGGTGTGGACTTCCCAGCCATGGAAGAGGAAATCCTGCTCGTTCTGTGCGGCTTCGACGGAGTTCATCATGACTGACAAATCGCCGGAGGTGGGGTTCTTCATGCCCACGGGGATGCCGGCGCCGCTGGCGATCATGCGGTGGAGCTGGTCCTCTACGGAGCGGGCACCGATGGCGCCATAGGACAAAAGGTCCGACAGGTAGCGGTGGTTCTCGGGGTAGAGAATTTCTTCGGCGCAGGTGAATCCGGTTTCTTCGATCACGTGAACGTGCATGCGGCGGATGGCTTTGATGCCTTCCATCATATTTTCATTGCCTTCCGGGTCCGGCTGGTGGAGCATCCCTTTGTAGCCTTTGCCGATGGTTCTCGGCTTATTGGTGTACACGCGGGGAATGATGAAAAGTTTGTCTTTCACTTTTTCAGCCACTTTGGAAAGGCGGGTGCAATAGTCCAAAACCGCCGGCTCATTGTCTGCCGAGCAAGGGCCGATGATCAAAATGAACCGGTCGTCTTTGCCGGTCATGATGTCGGCGATTTCCTGGTCTCTCTGTGCTTTCAGCTTTCTGCAAGCTAAGGTCAGCGGGATTTCCTGCTGTACTTCCATTGGTTCCGGCAATTTCCGGACGAATCTCATCTGTTCCATGCTACTCTCTCCATTTTTTGATTTTCTACTGTGGAAATGAGGGCGAAATGGGTGCGCCATTGCTCTTCCTCCGGAAGACAATGCTATCGGTTTAAGGATTTTAAATACCAGCAGTCAGAATCATTATGTTACGCTAGCCTTAAGAAGTAGACCCTTGGAGAAGGGTCGCGCCAAACGCGCCCTGACTACCGACTACTGACCACTGACTACTAAATCACCAGCGGTAAGCACACTCTATTTCCTCATTTCTCATCTACTCGTTCTACTTTGAATACGTTGATCGTATCCACATCGGGGCAACAAAAGAGGGCTGTGCCTTTTTCCTGTCCCGGCTGTGGGATTTCGCCGCCGTAGCGGAGGATGTCCACGTAAGGGAAGGCCACGTGCATGGCCATGGGGCAAAGGGTGCCCCGGTCCTTATCGAAATCCCAGCTGTCTCCTACCCGATGCCCCCGATGGCAGGGGCAGGGGCCTTTCCGGTCCACTAAGGTGATGCGAATTTTCGGCCGTCTTCCCATCAGTCCAGTACCTCCAGGCATGTTTCAATGGGAATCCCTTTGAAGGTGTCCTGGTGGTCCTGACTCCGGAGAATCATGGTCCGCACCGCCGTCATGGCTTTTTCTACCGATGCCACAAGGGGCTTGTCTTTCAGGATTTCTCCCATGCAGATAGATGAAAATATATCCCCGGTGCCGGGGAATCGTACGGGTACCAGGTCGAAAGGAATCTCGCTATACGCTTCCGCCGTGGCGTCGTAAATCGCCACAGCATCGCTGCCGTCCACTTTGGCGCTGGTGATCACCACAGAGCCGCCGCTAATCCGGTGCAGCGAGTCGAGGAGCGCTTTCATTTCCTCCCGGGAAATTCCTTCCTCTTTATACCCTACGCCAGCCAGAAGCGCCGCTTCCGTATAGTTCGGCACCATGTAGTCAGCCATGGAAATCAGTTTCCGCATGGCTTTCACTGTGTCTTCCGTGAGGCCGTTGTAGAGATGCCCTTCGTCGCCCATAATGGGGTCCACGAAAATCTTCGTGCCCTTCGCCCGTTCCTTTTCGCAATAGGAGGCGATCATGTCCGCCTGCTCTCCGGAAACGATGAAGCCCGTAGAAATGGCGTCAAAAGCAAATCCCAACTCCTGCCACACGGCCAGTGTATTTTTCATGAAATCCGTGGTGTCCTGGATTTCAAATTTCCCATAGTCCAGCGTGTTTGACACCAATGCTGTGGGAAGGTTGTAGGTATAATGGCCCATGTGCGAAAGCACCGGCATCATAGCCGCCAGCGCCACCTTGCCGTAGCCCGGCAGATCATTCACCAAAAGAATCTGCTTTCCCAATGCATCCACCCCCTTCTTTTTGTAGTATTGCTTGCTATTGTAACATATTTGAGCGGAAGAGGAAATAAGGCTGAAGTTTTAGTAATCAGTGGTCAGTAATCAGTAGTTAGGGGTAGGAGGCAGCTGGCGTCTGTAATGATAGCGAAAAATAGCAAACTTTTAATGAACGTCAAACGCGTCCTGACTACTGATTACTGACCACCGATCACTAAATAGACAGCGTAAGCCCCGCCAACAAAAAGAACGCTGCGAATCTCTCGCAGCGTTCTTTTTAGTGTCTTTATTTTCTTGCAGCCAGAATTTTTTCTGCAGCGCCCATGATAGCCAGCTGGGTGTGCTCGAAGGTGAGGCCGCCCTGGAAGTACATGATGTAGGGCGGGCGGACGGGACCGTCGGCGGACATTTCGATGGTGGAGCCTTGTACGAAGGTACCGGCTGCCATGAGGATCGGGTCCACGTAGCCCGGCATGGGGCCCGGCACCGGGGTGGCGTCGGAGTCTACAGGGGACCAATTCTGTACGGCTTCAGCGAAGCGGCACATATTTTCTTCGGAGTTCAGCGTCACTGTGGTGATGAGGTCGGTGCGCAGGTGTCCTGGTTCGGGGCTGGTAGCAAAGCCAAGGAGCTTGAAGACTGCCGCACAGAATTCAGCACTCATCATGGCCTGGCGGGTCATGTGGGGCGCCAGGAAGAGGCCTTCGAAGAAGGGGCGATAGGATGCCGCATAGGATCCCATTTCACCGCCCAGCCCCGGAGCGGTCCATACATAGGAGCAGAGTTCTACGAGGTCGCTTCGGCCGCAGATGTAAGCGCCGGTGGGGGCGAGGCCGCCGCCGGCATTTTTAATGAGGGAGCCGGCGGTGATGTCAGCGCCGAGCTCGATGGGTTCTTCGCGGCAGGTGAATTCGCCGTAGCAGTTATCTACGAAGCAAATGGTCTTCGGGTTCTTCGCCTTCACCACGTCGATGATTTTCTTAATGTCTTCGGGGAAGAGGGAATCGCGGAGCATGTAGCCGCGGGAACGCTGGATTTCTACGAGCTTGGTGTTTTCATCAATCGCGTCTGCGATAGCGTCCAGGTCGTAGGTATTTCCTTTCAGCGGCACTTCTTTGTAGTGAACGCCTTTGGATTTCAGATTTCCCGGTGCATTGCCGGTGATGCCGATGACGCTCTGCATGGTGTCATAGGGCGCACCGACAGCGGAGACCATGGTGTCGCCGGGCTGCAGGAGCGCCAAGAGCACGGTGGCCAGGGCGTGGGTACCGGATACGAACTGGGGACGCACGAGGGCGGCTTCGGCTTTGAATACGTCGCACCAGATTTCTTCTAATTTCTCGCGTCCCGGGTCGCCATAGCCGTAGCCATTGGAGGGCGCGAAGTGGTAAGCCGACAGGTGGTGCTTGCGGAAGGCTTCCAAAACTTTCTGTGTGTTGAAGAGAGAAATCTCTTCCATTTCATGAAAAACAGGCGCACAAAGAGCGAGCGCCTCTTTCTGTACCTGTTGAAGTTCTGTATTCATTTGTACTAATCAGATCCTTTGAATTGTAGAGATAGCATGTTTATAAATCAGCTGAGAACGATTTTCGCTGACAAGAAGTACGGTAAAGCTGTCGAAGGACTTTACCTTGCCTTTGAGCTGGACGCCATTCATCAGGAAAATGCTGACCGGCACGTTTTCCTTTCTTGCTTCATTCAAAAATGTGTCCTGCAGATTCATTTTACCTTCCATCGTTGACTTCTCCTCTAATACGTGAAATGACATAGGCTTCTATTTCCCTGTACCATATGTCTTCTGATGGCGTTTTCTCCACCCAATGAATATATGGCATTCGTCTATACCAGGTCAGTTGCCTTTTAGCGAAATGGCGTGTGTTTTTCTGGATGAGCTCTTCTGCTTCTGCAAGTGAACGCTCGCCCTTGACTACCGGAATCATTTCTTTGTAGCCGATTCCTTTCAGCGCCTGTGATGTTTCCGGGACGCCCGCCTCCAAAAGTGACCTGACTTCCTCTAAGAGTCCTGCTTCCATCATTTGGTGGACTCGTCTATTTATTTTATCATATAATACGGCTCTGTCCATAGCAATTCCCAAAACAGGGCCGTCATATATCAGTTCGTGGGCTTTGCCGGCGGCGTCTGCCTGCGCACCGGCCTCCAAAAGCTCGAGCTTGCGAAGCATGCGCTGGGGATCCACGGGGATGTCCGTCTCCCCTTTTTCTTTGAGCGCGGAAATCAGAGCTTCCTTCCCCTTTTCTTCGTAGAGCGTCTGCCAACGGCTCCGGCCTTCTACTTTCGGAAGAAATTCGTAGCCCTCTAAGAGCGACTGGATGTAGAGGCCCGTGCCCCCCACCACGATGGGGACGCGGCCTTTTTCATTTTCCTCATGAATGATCTCGGCCGCTTGCTTCTGGAAATCGGCAGCGGAGTAACTCTCCGTAGGCTCCAAGCAGTCCACCAGGAAATGGGGCACTCCCTCTGCTTCCTCCTTCGTCACCTTCGCCGTGCCTATGTCCATGTGCTTGTACACTTGAAACGCATCGCCGGAAATGATGACGGATCCCAAAGCCTTCGCCAGGCGCACGCCCAGCGCCGTCTTCCCCGACGCCGTGGGGCCTAAGATGGTGATGAGTTTTTCTTTCTGCATTAGAGAGGCTCCTTTCATGGTTCAAGGGATAAGGGATTGGGGATAAGGGATAAGAGCGCACTTGGCGTTTAGTAAGAAGTGAGAAATTAGGAGTGAGGAATGGTAGTGCATCGTGTCAAATGATAAAGCAGCGCGAGTTTTGAAATAGAGCTCCAGCAAACTGTTAGTCTAGGGAAACACGTTAAATGCTAGCAGTTAGAATCATTATGTTACGCAAGCCTTAAGGAGTAGCCCCTTGAAGAAGGGGCGCGCGATAGCGGAGGATAGAAATACGCCGAAGGCGTATCCCGTGCACTAGGGAAACACTGGCGGAACTCCAAGCTCCGAGCTCCTAGCTATGAGAAAGCAGGCAAACGCGCCTTATCCCTTATCCCTTATCCCTTATCCCCCACAACAATCACCCCATACGCCGTCGTCTGCCCCTTTTTCCCTGCCACCTTTGT
>CAVHZP010000063.1:0-9385 GCA_963640485.1 bacterium
AAGTATTGCTTAAAAATTCGTATGATTTCTGATTCTTCGATTTAATCAGTGTTTCTCTGGATTTCCCATAGTAAAGATAGGGAGAGATGTAGTATGTTAGACATGAAATTTATCAGAGAACACGCCGAAGAAGTGCGCACGAACCTGGCAAACCGCCACAATTCCTTCGAGCAGCTCGACGAAATCCTGGCGCTGGACGAAAAGAGAAGAGAGCTCTTGCAGCAGACCGAAGCGCTGAAGAGCGAACGTAACGCAGAAACCAAAAAGATCGCTATGGCCAAGAAGAATGGGGAAGATGCCACCGAAGCGATCGCTGCTATGCGTGAAGTGGGCGAAAAAATCGCTGCCATCGATAAAGAACTGGGCGAAGTAGAAGACAACCTGAATAAGCTCCTTCTGCAGCTGCCGAATATGTGCGACGCTTCTGTGCCGATCGGCAAAGACGACAGCGAAAACCCGGAAGTTCGAAAGTGGGGCGAAATCCCGACTTTCGATTTCCCCATCAAAGCGCATTACGAACTGGGCGATGACCTGGGCCTCCTGGACGCGGAAAGAGCCGGCAAAGTATCCGGTGCGCGTTTCTATTTCTACCTCTCCAGCATCGCTCGCCTGGAAAGAGCGGTGTACAATTTCATGCTGGACGTACACACCGTGATGAACGACTACACCGAAGTCATTCCGCCATACATCATCAATGGCAAGTCCATGCAGGGCACCGGCCAGCTGCCGAAATTCGCAGAAGATATGTACAAAGTGGAAGGCGAAGCTATGTACATGACCCCGACCGCTGAAGTGCCGCTGACCAACTATTTCTCCGGTGAAATCGTAGACGGCGACATCCTGCCGGTTCATCTCACCGCCCTGACTCCATGCTTCCGTAAAGAAGCAGGCTCTGCTGGCAAAGATACCCGCGGTCTCATCCGTCAGCACCAGTTCCACAAAGTAGAAATGGTGAAATATTGCAAACCGGAAGACAGCTGGGACGAATTGGAATCCCTCACTGCCGAAGCAGAGAAAGTGCTGCAGCTCCTGAAACTGCCGTACCATGTTGTTTGCCTCTGCACTGGCGACATCGGCTTCTCCTCCGCCAAGACCTACGACATCGAAGTATGGATGCCGGCACAGGATAAATACAGAGAAATTTCCTCCTGCTCCAACTGCCTCGACTTCCAGGCTCGCCGTGCGAACATCCGCTTCCGCAGAGCCCAGGGCGCAAAACCGGAATTCGTACACACTCTGAACGGCTCCGGCCTCGCTGTCGGCAGAACCGTAGCAGCCATCATGGAAAACTACCAGCAGGCTGACGGCACCATCAAAGTTCCGGAAGCTCTCATCCCCTACATGAATGGCGCTACCGTCATCGGTAAGAGAGAAGGATTCAAGAGCTCCAAGCCGGCGAAGTAATCGGAGTTGACGATAGGGGTTTAGTAATCGGTGGTCAGGGCGCGTTTGCCTGCTTAGTCGAATGGAGTAAGCCCTCTTCTCTGAAGAGGGTGATGCATAAGAGCGTGTTGGTGCAAGAAGCACGCGCTAGTGCAGGCCAACCCCCGCCCTTCGGGCCCTCCCCCTTCCAGAGGAAGGGGGGATATATGCGGTATAGGCATTCCCCGAACTTTCCCTTGTAAAAATCATTCCGATTTGATACACTATCTACAGAACCCTGCTGTGCACGTGCGGCTTCATATTTTGAACCGATACTTTTATTTGAGGGAGTCTGGAAATTTGGCGAACTGCGGCCATGCCTCTTTACGGGGACTGTCAAAGTTCTTCACAAGGACACCCACCTGCACATACGCAGACTCAAAATCCGGCTTTAACGACATGGTGGGGCAATAGAAACGAGATACCGTCCGAAAGGGCGGTATTTTTTATTGCAAGAAAGCGGGAAAAGCGGGGGAGGTTTAGTAATCAGTAATTAGTAATTAGTGGTCAGGGCGCTTTTTTCGTTAGCCCCAAAAGCATCCTGACTACCGATCACTGACTACTAAATCGTATCTCTGTGTACGCACCAGCGTTAAATGCGTCCTGACTACTAATCACTGATTACTGACCACTAAACCACCCAATTTATGCTATAATTATATAGATAAAAATCGATACTGATTCTTCGAAAGGAGAAACTCATGGATAGATCGCGAATCAAGAGAGAGTACGTAGAGCCGGCGCGGCCTTTTGCTTTGAAGGCGCCTTTCGAGCCCCGGGGGGATCAGCCGCAGGCCATCGCTTCTCTGGTGGAGGGGCTGCAGGGCGGCGAGTGGGCGCAGGTACTTTTGGGCGCCACCGGCACGGGGAAGACGTTTACCATGGCGAAGGTGATCGAAGAGGTGCAGCGGCCCACTTTGATTATTTCCCCGAACAAGACCCTGGCGGCGCAAACGGCCAGCGAGTTTAAAGATTTCTTCCCGGACAACGCGGTGTACTATTTCGTTTCCTACTACGATTACTACCAGCCTGAGTCCTATGTGCCGCAAACGGATACCTATATAGAGAAGGATTCTTCGCGAAATGAAGAAATCGACCGGCTCCGCCACTCGGCCACCATGGCGCTTTTCGAGCGGCGGGACGTGATCATCGTGGCGTCGGTGTCCTGCATTTACGGCTTGGGGGACCCGGAGGATTACAGCAGCATGGGGCTTTCCCTGCGTCCCGGCGAGGAAATCGAGCGGGACAAGATCCTGGAAAAGCTGGTGGACATGCAATACATGCGAAACGATATGAATTTTACCCGCGACACTTTCCGCGTGAGAGGGGACACCATCGATGTATTTCCGGCGTCGGAAAACAATGTGGCGGTGCGCATCGAAATGTTTGGTGATGAAATCGATTCACTGACGGAGTTCGACGTATTGACCGGCGAGACAGTGGCAGAGAGAAATCACATCGGCATTTTCCCGGCGTCTCACTATGTGACCAGTTCGAAGAAATTGCGCCACGCCGTGGGCACCATCGAAAAGGAATTGGATGAGCGGCTCAAGGAGCTGCGGGACAGCGATAAACTTTTGGAGGCGCAGCGGCTGGAGCAGCGGACGAATTACGACCTGGAAATGATGCAGGAAGTGGGCTATTGCTCGGGCATCGAGAATTATTCCCGCCATATGTCGTCTCGAAAGCCCGGGGAGCCGCCGTTCACGCTGCTCGATTATTTCCCTGAAGATTTCCTCATCATGATTGATGAATCCCACGTGACGGTGCCGCAGCTGCGCGCCATGTACAATGGCGACCAATCGCGTAAGGGGACGCTGGTGGATTATGGTTTCCGCCTGCCGTCGGCGCTGGATAATAGGCCGCTGACTTTTGATGAATTTACAGAGCGCATCAACCAGATCATTTACGTGTCCGCTACGCCGGGGCCTTACGAAACCGGTGTCGCGACGAATACGGCGGAGCAAATCATTCGTCCCACCGGGCTTTTGGACCCCAGTATCGAGGTGCGGCCCATCGAAGGACAGATGGACGATTTGCTGGGAGAAATCCACAAACGCGAGGACGCCGGCGAGCGTGTCCTTATCACTACACTTACGAAGAAAATGGCAGAGGATTTGACCGATTTCCTCACGGAAGCGGGAGTGAAGGTGCGGTATCTCCACTCCGATGTAGCCACCATCGAACGGGCGGAAATCATTCGCGATCTCCGTGCAGGTGTCTTTGATGTGCTGGTGGGCATCAATCTGCTCCGCGAAGGTCTTGATATGCCGGAGGTGTCGCTGGTGGCCATCCTGGACGCGGACAAGGAAGGTTTCCTTCGTTCGGAAACGTCTATGATTCAGGTCATCGGCCGCGCTGCGCGAAATGAGCACGGCCATGTCATCATGTACGCCGACCGGATTACCAAGTCTATGAAATACGCCATCGACGAGACGAACCGTCGTCGCACGATCCAGATGGCTTACAATGAGGAGCACCACATCACGCCCCACACGGTACAGAAGCGGGTGAAGGACCTCATTGATTTGACGAAAATAGAAGAAAAAACGGCAACCTATGGAGAAAAGAAATCCACTGACGAGCTGTCGGATGAAGAAATTTATGAGCGCATGAAAAATTGCGAGAAAAATATGAAGCGGGCGGCGAAGGATCTGGAGTTTGAGGAAGCGGCCCGTTGGCGCGACCAGTTGGGTCAGCTTCGCCAACTGTGGACAGACCGCTACGGCTCTAGGGCCGATGAGGCGCTGAAGCGCCAGGAGTCGGCGAAGAAGCGAATCTATAAACCGTCGAAGAAGAGGGTATGACTATGGAAAAAGGCATTGTGATACAGGGAGCGCGGCAGAACAATCTGAAAAATATTGATCTGGCCCTTCCTAGAAATCAACTGATTGTATTCACCGGGTTGTCGGGCTCCGGGAAATCGTCGTTGGCATTTGACACCATTTATGCGGAAGGCCAGCGGAAATATGTGGAGTCTTTGTCTGCCTATGCCCGCCAGTTTTTAGGGCAGATGAATAAACCGGATGTGGATAAGATTTCCGGGCTGTCGCCTGCGATTTCTATCGACCAGAAATCCACGAGCCACAATCCCCGCTCCACGGTGGGGACGGTGACGGAAATTCATGACTATCTCCGTATGCTCTATGCCCATGGCAGTCGCGCGTTCTGCCCCCACTGCGGGAAACCCATCCGCCGCCAGACGGTGGATCAGATTGTAGACGCGCTCTTGGCGCTGGGGGAACGGACGAAGCTGATGATTCTCGGCCCTGTGGCGACAGCGAAAAAAGGGACCCACAAGAAACTGCTGGAAGAATTGCGCAAGGAAGGTTATGTCCGTGTTCGCGTGGACGGCGAGGTGTTGCCGCTGTCCGACGACATCGAGTTGGAGAAAAATAAAAAGCACAACATCGAAGTGGTGGTGGATCGCATCATCGTGAAAGAGGGGATCCTCCGCCGCCTGACGGATTCGGTAGAAGCGGCGCTGAAACTGGGAGACGGCATGATGGTGGCGGCAGTCATTGGCGGGGAAGACGCGGTGTTCAGCACCCATTTCTCTTGCCCCGATTGCGGGATTTCTCTGCCGAAACCGGAGCCCCGCATTTTCTCTTTCAATAATCCCTTCGGTGCTTGCCCTGCCTGCATGGGCCTCGGAGCCTCGCTGGAGGCTGATTTCCACCGCATCCTGCCGGACCACAGCCTTGCTTTCCGCCTGGGCGCCATCAAGCCTTTTCCTTATAATAAGGACAATTGGCTCTACCGGATGCTGGACGCTTTCCTGAAATCCTACGGCCTCACCATGGACGCGTCTTATGACGATTTGCCTGATGAAGCGAAGGTGGAATTTGAGCACGGCGGCACGGAGCTTTTGACCTTCCAGTACACCAACCAGGAAGGGGAAACCAAGACGTACCAGCGGGTTTTCGAAGGCATCGTCCCTATGACCAAGCGCCGCTACGAAGAGGCGTGGACGGAGAAGATGAAGGAAACGCTGGCGAATTATCTGCGGGAGAAGCCCTGCCCGGTGTGCCACGGCGCCCGCCTGCGACCCGAGAGTCTCGCTTTCCGCGTGGGGAATAAAAATATCGCCGAAATGTCTGACATGGCGGTGGTGGACCTCCTGGATTTCCTGGAAAAACTGGAACTTTCAGAAAAAGAAAAAATCATCGCTGACCAGATCCTGCGAGAAGTGAAGAGCCGCCTGTCGTTCCTGGTGAATGTGGGGCTAGACTATCTCACCCTGTCTCGCGGCGCGGCGACCCTTTCCGGCGGCGAGGCGCAGCGCATCCGCCTGGCCACGCAAATCGGTAGCGGCCTGGTGGGTGTGCTCTACATCCTGGACGAACCGTCCATCGGCTTGCACCAGAGAGACAATGACAAACTTCTCGCCACGCTGAAAGGCATGCGGGATTTAGGAAATACGCTGATCGTGGTGGAGCATGACGAAGACACCATTCGCACTGCCGATTGGGTGGTGGACATCGGCCCCGGCGCCGGCGAAAACGGCGGCCGCGTGGTGGCCGAAGGGACGCCGGAGGACGTGAAGCAGGTGAAAGACTCCATCACCGGCATGTACCTTCGCGGCGAGAAATATATCCCCCTTCCGGCGGAGCGGCGAAAAGGAAATGGCCTTTTTCTCACCATCAAAGGGGCAGCAGAACACAATCTGAAACACATCGATGTGTCCATTCCTTTGGGCACTTTCACCGTAGTCACCGGCGAATCGGGCTCGGGGAAAAGTACCCTGGTTAATGAAATCCTGTACCAGGGATTGTGTAATATCAAAAATCACACCTCCTACGGTGCTGGCCAGTATGATGCCATGGAAGGCGTGGAGTACGTGGATAAGATCATCGACATCGATCAGCAGCCCATCGGTCGCACGCCCCGGTCGAATCCTGCCACCTATACCGGTGTGTTTAATGATATTCGCGAACTTTACAGCCAGACCGCGGAGGCGAAAATGCGGGGCTACAAACCCGGTCGCTTCAGCTTCAATGTGAAAGGCGGCCGCTGCGAGGCCTGCCACGGTGATGGCATCATCAAGATAGAAATGCAATTTCTTTCGGATGTCTACGTGCCATGCGAAGTGTGCCACGGCGCGCGGTACAACCGGGAAACTCTGGAAGTGCGGTACAAAGGGAAAAATATTTCCGATGTGCTCAATATGACCGTCGATGAAGCGGTGCCCTTCTTTGCAAATCACGATAAAATTCTGCGCAAACTCCAGACTCTCCAGGAAGTGGGGTTGGGCTATATCCACCTGGGACAGCCCGCCACCACCATGTCCGGCGGCGAGGCGCAGCGTGTGAAACTGGCGACAGAACTCATGCGCCGCGGCAGCGGAGACACGCTGTATATCCTGGACGAACCCACCACCGGCCTCCACAGCGAAGACATCCGCAAGCTGTTGATTGTCCTGGAAAAACTGGTGGACCAGGGAAATACGGTGGTTGTCATCGAGCATAACCTGGACGTGGTGAAGACCGCTGACTACATCATCGACCTGGGCCCCGAAGGCGGCGCCAAAGGTGGCGAAGTCGTCGCCACCGGCACGCCGGAAGAAATCTGCCGGGTTCAGCGATCCTACACCGGGCAGTACCTGGGGCCGGTGATTGAGCGGACGAAGGAATTTATGAAAAAATGCGATGATTAGGGCTGGGGGTTAGTAATCAGTAATCAGTAGTCAGTAGTCAGGGCGCTATTAGCGCTAATGCCAAAAGCGCTCTGACTGCTAGGGAACCACTGATTACTGAACATTGATTACCAATCCGATAGCGTAGAACATCGTGAACTCTCGCCCTGATTACTGACCACTGATCACTGATCACTGATTACTAAACCGTTAGCGTTATCTCCTCTATACAAAGGAACAATATGATCGATGTAAACGAAAATATACGCGCCAAGGTGGAGGCTCTGCCTGACAGTCCCGGCGTGTATCGATGGAAGGACAAGGATGGGCGGATCATCTATGTGGGCAAGGCGAAGAATCTGAAAAATCGCGTCCGCTCCTATGTGCGGGAGGATAAGAAGCGTTCGCCGAAGGTGGCGGCCATGATTCGCCACGCCGAGGATTTGGATATCACCATGACCGCCACGGAGATGGAGGCCTTGATTCTGGAGTGCAATCTCATTAAAGAGCTCCATCCGAAGTACAATATTTCCCTTAGGGACGATAAGTCCTACCCCTACGTGAAGCTTACGGTAGGCGAGGAGTGGCCCCGCATTTTTGTGACGCGCAATATCCGACGCGGCGACGCGGCGAAGTATTTCGGCCCTTTCACCGATGTGGGGAGCCTTCGGCAGACTCTGTCGCTGCTGCGCCGTTATTATCCTGTGCGGACTTGCCGTTCCCTGAAAGTGCCGCGGCCGTGCTTGCAATATCATATGCATCTTTGTGCGGCGCCTTGCGGCGGTCATGTGAGTCATGAAGAGTACAAGGGCTACGTGGATACCATCGCGGCGCTGCTCGAAGGAAAAAGCACGGCTCTCGTGAAAGAGCTGCAGAAGGAAATGCTGGCGGCATCGGAAAATCTGGATTTCGAAAAAGCGGCGAAGCTGCGGGACCAGGTGAAAGCGATCCAAAGCGTGCAGGAGCGGCAGCACATCGTGTGCAACGATGGCGATTTTGACGTGGTGGGCTTTGCCAGAGATGGTAGTCACGCAGGGCTGGAAGTGTTTTACATCCGCTATGGCCGCATGGTGGGGAAAGAAAATTTCAGCATCCCCGACAGCAGCTCCGAAAGTGATGAGGAAATCATCATCGCTTTTCTCCGCGATTTCTATGGAGAGAATCCGGAGTCTGTGCCGAAGGAAATCATTTTGCCACTGCTGCCGGAGGAACATGGTTTGCTGGAAGACTGGCTCACCGGCCTTCGGGGCAGCAAAGTGGAAATGCTTCTCCCGGAACGTGGCTTCAAACGGCGGCTCAAAGACATGGCCATGTCCAATGCGGCGAAATATTTATCTGATAAAAAGCTGCAGTGGGAGTACCAGGATGCCCGCGAGCAGGGGGCTGTGAAAAAGTTGAAAGAGCTTCTGAACCTCCCGCGGCTGCCGGAGCGGATGGAGTGTTTCGATATTTCTCACAACCAGGGTGCAGAAACCACCGGTTCTATGGCAGTTTTCGAACACGGACGGCCGGCGAAGAGTGAGTACCGGAAATTCAAACTCCGCACCACCCAGGGCCACGCCGATGATTTCAAATCCATGGCAGAGGTCATGAGCCGCCGCTACGGCAACGAAAAAGATTGGCCCGAGCCGGATCTCATCGTCTTGGACGGCGGCCTGGGGCAGATGAGCGCGGCGATTCCTGTGATTCGCGAGGCGGGCTGCACGGCGCCGGTGATCGGCCTTGCCAAGCGCATCGAAGAAATCTACGTGGAAGGCAGTGACGTGCCCATCGTCCTGGACCACCACGAACCGGCGCTGCAGCTTCTCCAGTTTCTCCGCGACGAAGCCCACCGCTTCGTCATTACCTATCACAGGAAGTGGACAAACAAAAGAAATACAGAGTCCGTCCTGGATCACATCGAAGGCATCGGCCCCAGCCGTCGAAACGCTCTGTGGCACGCCTTCCGCTCACTGGACGAAATGAAAAAAGCCACAGAAGAAGAATTGGCGAAAGTGCCCGGCATGAACAAACGAGCCGCCGCCAACGTATACCGCTTCTTCCACATGCGAAAAGACGAAAAGCAACTGGTCATCGCCGGCATGACACCGGAACAGGAAAAAGAAATAGAACAATAAAAAAGAATCGGGAAAAACGCCCGATTCTTTTTTATTGGAAATTTTGCAAACGTAAGAAGCCCTCTTCTCAGAAGAGGGTGCCCGAAGGGCGGGTGATGCGTGACTGCTTTGGCATCATCCGGCCTGGCGGCCACCTTCTTCAGAGAAGAAGGCAAAACAGAATCCAAAGTTAAATGCGCCTTATCCCTTATCCCCTATACCTTATCCCTTG
>CAVHZP010000064.1:0-9369 GCA_963640485.1 bacterium
GACTACGAATCACTGACCACTAAAAAAGCAACAGAAACGATTTCTCATTTCTGCTGCTTTTTTTATTTCCGCTTACGCCTTCCCTTGCAGTGCTTCTCTATAGCAGTCTTTCGCTTTCTCCAGGTCGAAGCGATAGGACACAAGGCCGTAGAGTGTCCAGCCGAAGAAGGTGACAATGGCACCGTAGGTCATAGCGTCGAAGCCGGATGCATAGCAGGCGTAGAGGCTATAGACCGAGGCAAGGCAGGCGAGGAATTTCGTTTTCGAAAGTTCACTGCCTTCGTGGCCGGCGGCTTTCATGATGACGATGACCGCTGCCATGCACAGGAGGTAAGGAATGATATTGGTGATGACCGCCAGGTTGACGAGCGTTTCGAACTGTTCATTCAAAGAGGGGCTGATGGTCATGAGGGAGAAGAGGGACTGGGTGATGGTGATAGCAATCATGCCCAGGATCGGCACACCGCGGGACGTGATTTTCTTCAGGAACGCCGGGAAGTAGCCTTCGTCAGCGCCGGCTTTGAATACATTGGCGATGGTGAACTGCCAGCCCAGGAGGGAGCCGAAGCAGGAGAGTACCATCAGTGCCATGATGACGCGGCCGGCCACAGGTCCTAAGATCTGAGCAAATACGAGGCCGAAAGGTGCAGAGCTGCTGACCAGGTCTTCCGCCGGAACGATGCCGAAAATAATATTGGTGGAAACGATGTAGCAAGCCGCTGCGATCAGTGTGCCGCCGAGAACGGCTTTTGGCACGTTGCTTTCCGGATTGTCCACAGCGTCAGCGTTGGCGCAAGCGGATTCCAATCCCAGGAACGCCCACAGGGTCATGGTGATGGCGTTCATAGCGGCTTCGCCAAAGCCCAGGTCATGGACATTCCAGTTTACAGAGTAGAGGGACGGGGAGAACCAGAACCAGCCGCCCAGTGCGAGACCGATACAAGGAATGATGACACCCCACACGGTGATAGAGGATACCTGGCCGGTGTATTTCGCGCCGCCAAAGTTCAGCACCGTCGCCAGCCACAGCGTGAAGACCGTCGCGGCGCAGGTCATCACCGGATCCAGCGTAGCATCCAGGACGCCGCAGGCATAGCCCACCGCCGAAATAGCGATGGCGGTATTCGCAAAGATGAGGGACACACCGTAGGTGTAGTTTGCCATGAAGTTGCCGGCTTTGCCGAAGGAGTATTCTGCATAGCCGCCCATGCCGCCGCCCTTCTTGCTGTACATGCCGCACTTCGCAAAGACGTAGGCCAGACACAGAGAGCCCAACGCGGTGACGAGCCAGGAAACGATGGAGAGCGCGCCTACCTGCGCTAGCTTCGAAGGCAGCATGATGATGCCGGAGCCCATCATATTCACTGCCGTCAGGATGGTGAGCTGCAGGACGCTCATTTTATTGACACTCTTGCTCATAGAGAACGCCCCCTTCCTATTTCTCGAATTCTTTTTTCAGCACATAGCCATAGGCATGCTTCTTGCCATCGGCGCCTTCCTGTACGTAGACGCCCTGGATTTCCGGAGCGAAGCCTGGGAGTTCATTGATGCCTTCCACCAGGTCAAGGAAATAGGTGACGGCGGTCTTGGACCATTCTTCGCCGGGGTGTACGCAGAGGACGCCGGGGGGATAGGGGAGCGCACCTTCGAGAGCCACGCGGCCTTCGGCTTCGGTGAGGTCCACCAGTTCGCCGTGGCCTCTCATGTATTCGAACTGCGCTTCCTGGGGATTCATCACGTATTTCGGGAAATAGTCCTGGAGGAAGAGCTGCTTCTGCAAGGTGGAGACTTCTCTGTCTTTGTAGAAATCATGCATTTCCTGGCACAGGCGGCGGATGGTGTAACCTCTGTATTTTTCTTCGTAAGCGTTATAAATGGTGGGCAGCACTTCGGACATGGGCGCATCTTCGTCGATCAGCTTCTCGAAGCGCACCAGTTTCGCTACCAGGTCGTCCATCTTCGTGGTATTTTCCGCCGGCGTCATGAGGAAGAGGATATCATTGAGATCGCATTTTTCCGGAATGATGCCATTTTCGCGGAGGTAGTTGGCGAGAATATTTCCGGGGATGCCGAATTTCTGATAGCCGCCGTGCTCTACATCGATGCCTTCAGTGACCAGGAGGAGTTTCATGGGATCGATGAAATACTGGCCCTTACCGTAGCCGGCGAAACCATGCCACTTGGCGCCGGGTTCGAAAGCCCAGTAGTCCATGTCGCTGGCCATCTGGTTCGTATTTCCTTCTTCCCACTTCTTGCCATGCACCACCGGCGGCACCAGAGGACGAATGTAGTGACAGTTGCGGAGCACCTGCTTCCGGGTCTCGATGGTCACTTTCACAGCGTCGGTCCACAGTTTCTTGCCTGCTTCGCCTTCGTGAATCTTCGCATTCACGTCAAGCGCAGCGAAGAGCTGGTAGAGCGGCGAGGTGGAGGCATGCATCATGAAAGCGTTGTTCACTCTCTTGTGCGGCACGTAGCGGTCCTGGCCTTTGATGTGGGAGTCTTTCTTGTGAATCTGGGAGGTCATGGAGAAACCGGCCTGCTGTTTATGCACCGACTGGCTCACGAAGATCCCCGGATCTTCCGGCGTCAGGTCCAGGAGCAGCGGGCTGCAGTCTTTCATCATGGGGATGAACTGCTCATAGCCCACCCAGGCGGAGTCAAAGAAAATGTAATCGCAGAGGTGTCCGATCTTATCCACCACCTGGCGGGCATTGTAGATGCAGCCGTCATAGGTGCCCAGCTGGATCACCGCCAGGCGAATGGGCCGCTGTGCCTTCGCCTTTTCCGGATCCTTTTCGGCTACCAGGGCGCGAATGTAGTCTTCGTTAAAGCAATGTTCCAGAATGCCGCCGATGGAGCCGAAGGCGTTGCGCGCGGTCTCCATATACACCGGCGTAGCGCCAGCCAGCACCAGAGCGCCGTGGTCGATGGACTTGTGGTTATTTCTATCAAAGAGAACGATGTCGCCGGGGGTGAGCACGGCATTCAGTACCACTTTGTTGGAAGTGGAGGTGCCGTTCAGTACGAAATAGGTTTTGTCAGCGTTGTAAACCCGAGCGGCGTGTTTCTGTGCGGTCAGTGCCGGGCCTTCGTGAATCAGAAGATCCCCCATGGCCACGTCGGCGTTGCATAGGTCAGCGCGGAAGGTATTTTCGCCAAAGAAATCATAGAATACGCGACCCGCCGGATGACGACGGAAGAATGCGCCGCCCTGATGGCCGGGGCAGTCAAACTGGGAGTATCCATTCTCCACATATTTTTTCAAATCCCCAAAGAATGGCGGCAGCAGTTTCTTCTCATAGCTGCCGGCAGCACTCTCGATCTGCCGTTCATAGAAATCATGATCCGTCTCCGCGAGATCCAGGACGCGGTAGACCTTGGCAAGGAGCTCGTCCTTCACTGCGCCGTCCTTGGTCTTGATCAGAATGACGGGAATCCGGAAAGCAGAAATATTTTCCGCTGCCAGCACCGCTTCATCCTGGTCAGTGATCACCACCGCTGCCACATCGGTGAAGTCCGTGTCCGCTGCCTTCACCGCTTCGCGTCCTTCCAGGACGCCGAAGATTTCCATTGCCTTTTCGGTATATGCGATTTTTAATTTCGTCATGTTGCCCTCCATCAGTTACGACATTGTAGAAATAGATGTGAACATTTGCGCGCGGTTCGAGAGGAAGTGCTGTCCCATTTTTATTTCAGCGATCCTCAGCGATGAATCTTTCTTCATCTGCTCTCATGATACGGCAAATTCCCTTTTTTCTCCAATACCATTTCCAATTTGTTATGAATACAAAAGGCAACCTATCACAAAAGGGACAGGTTGCCTTTTCTTACACTCATATCATAACATTTTTGTTATATCAATATGTATTCTTACCGCTATTGCATACATGTCGATGAAGCTCCTAGCTGCTAGGGAAACGTCGCTGCCCGTTTACATAGGATACACCTTATTCGCCTCGCCGTGAACGTACTCCCAGAAATGATCGATGATGTATTCCCGGAGGAGCACGGCGGTGAGGGGGAGTTTCCCATCGGTGCGCCAGGAGAGATAGAGGTAGCGATAGCACTCGGCGTCGCCCACCGGCAGGGAGTGGACGCCTTGCAGCGCGGAGTACCAGGTCATCTGCGGCACCAGCGCCACGCCCAGGCCGGCGCGCACAAACTCTTTTACTGCGTCGGGATTGTCGCTTTCCATCACCACCCGGGGCGCGAAGCCCTGCTCGTCGCAATAGCGTTCCAGCAATTCCCGGAGCTGGAAATTTTTCGGCGGTGCGATGAAATTCGCCTTCTCAAAATCCGAAAGGCTCACATAAGGAAGATCCTTTCTCCGGTCCTCCGGCGGGAGGAGCATCACCATGCTCTCGCGGAAGAGGCTCACGGTATAGTCATTGTCGATATAGGTAGTGTCAGCGAAAAGGGTCAGGTCCATGCGCCCCTCCGCCGAACTGTTGGGCAATACGATTTCCAGAATCGCCTCAGGATGCTCTTTCCGGAAACGGCTCAAGAAGGAGGGAATCAGGCTGGCCGCGGTCTTGATGGAGAGCTTCACTGTCATTTGCTGCTGATCCTTCGAGTCCTGCAGCTCTTTTTGCATTTTTTCCAGGTCTGCCAGAAAGGAATTGGCATATTTCAAAAGGATGTGCCCATCGCGGGTGAGCTGTATGCGCCGGCCCTGGTGTTCGAACAGCGCGGTGCCCAGTTCTTCCTCCAGACCGCGAATGGTGCGGGACAGCGCCGGCTGCGCCACGTGGAGCGCCTCGGCGGCTTTCGTCAAGTGCTCCAGCTCCGCTGTCTTCTGAAAATACTGGAGGGATGTGAAATTTAATTTCATAGAGCCTCCTTGTCTTTGTATTTCTTCTCAAAACTTCTTTGGAGCACATAGACCTTCGCGGAGCCTTCCGCATCATCCCGGTAGACCCCCTGGATTTCCGGCGCAAAGCCGGGGATTTTCTCCATGCACTCCACGAAATCCCGCACGTACTCCAGTACGATGCCGGACCAGCGCTCGCCGGGCTCTATGCAGGGCACGCCGGGCGGGTATGGCACCACTGCCTGCAGCGCCACGCGGCCATCAGCCTCTTCCAGCGGCACCAGCTCACCTTCGCCCCGGGTGAGCGCCCAATTCGCCCCCTGGGGCGCCATGAAGTAAGGTGGGAAATAATTTTTCAGGAACATTTTCTTCTGCAGTACGTTGATTTTCTTCGCCTTGTAGAAATCATGGAGCTCCTGGCACAACTGCCGGATACTGTAATTTCTGTACCGGTCCGGATAGGTGCGGCAGATGTAGGGCAGCACCTTTTCCATCGGCGCGTCTTCGTCAATGTATTGCTCAAACCGCATGAGCTTCGTGAGCAGATTCGCCAGCTTCGTCGGGGACTCCGCCGGCGTCATGAGGAACAGGATATCATTGAGATCGCATTTCTCCGGGATGACCCCATTGTCCCGCAGGAAATCCGCCAGAATCACCGCCGGGATGCCGAAGTCTTCATACTCACCGGTTTCCATGCAAATCCCCGGCGTCATGAATTGCAATTTCAAAGGGTCGATGAAGTATTGGCCCTTGCTGTAGCCCTGGAAGGAGTGCCATTTCCCGCCGGGCTCGAAGGTGAAGTAGGAAATATCTTCCGCCATCAACGCCGTGTCGCCGTCCTCCCACTTCTGGTTATGCACATAGGGCGGCACGATGGGTCGCAGATACTTGCAGTGGCGCAGCACCGCCTTCCGCGCTTCGATGGCATTCAGGATGCATTCATGCCACAAGAGTTTCCCCGCTTCCCCTTCCTGCATGGTCGCATTCATATCCAAAGACGCAAAGATCTGGTAATTCGGCGACGTGGAAGAATTGATCATGAAAGCATTATTCAAAATCTTGTGAGGCAAGTACCGCGGCTGTCCTTTGATGTGCTTGTCCTTCTTCAAAATCTGCGACGCCTGGGAAAATCCCGCCTGCTGCTTGTGCACCGACTGGGTCACCAGGATGCCCGGATCGTCCGCGGTGAGCTCCAACAGCAGAGGGCTCGAGTCCTTCATCATGGGGATGAATTGCTCATAGCCTACCCAGGCGGAGTCAAAGACGATGTAGTCGCAGAGGTGGCCGATCTTCTCCACCACCTGCCGGGCATTGTAAATGCAGCCATCATAATTTCCCAGCTGAATCACCGCCGCGCGAATGGGCCGGTCCAGCAGCGCCCGCTTCGGATCTCTTTCGGCGATGAGCATGCGGATATACTCCTCATTGAAGCAATGGTCCAGGACGCCGCCGATGAGGCCGAAGGGATTTCTCGCGGTCTCCAGATAAATCGGAATCGCCCCCGCCTGCAGCAGTGCCCCGTAGCCTACGGACTTGTGGTTGTTCCGCTCGTAGAGCACCAGGTCCCCCGGTGAAAGCAGCGCATTCATCACCACCTTATTCGCCCCCGACGTGCCGGTCAGTACGAAATAGGCTTTGTCCGCATGAAATACCTTCGCCGCATGCTGCTGCGCCTGCAGCGGAAGCCCTTCATGGATCAGGAGATGCCCCATGGCCACGTCAGCATTGCAAAGGTCTGCGCGGAAAGTATTCTCTCCATAGAAATCATAAAAAATCCGTCCGCCCGGATGGCGCAGGAAATATTCGCCGCCCTGATGCCCGGGACAATCAAACTCCGCGTGCCCCCGCTCCACATAGTCCATCAGATTCCGGAAGAATGGCGGCAAAATCTTTTCCTCGTACTTCTTCGCCGCGCTCTCGATGTGGCGGCGATAGAAATCCCGAGGAGAAAGAGCCAGGTCGATGATGCTATGCGCTTTCCCCAGCGCCGCCTCTGCCCCCTTCGTCTCTCCGGTGACGATCACAAAGACCGGGATCTCGAAGGCTTTCACCCGGGGATTTTCAAAAATTCCCGAATCCTGATCGGTCATCACGATAGCCGCCACGTCGGTGTAATCCGTTTCGCCGGTCATCACCGCCCCGCGCCCTTCCACCACGCCGAAAAGCTCCCGGGCCAATGGCGTGTATGCAATCTGTAAGCGTTTCATCATAGACTCCTTTCTTAAGGAAACGCTGATTACTTCGAAGAGCCAGAAATCATACAAATTTTTAAGCAACGATTGAATCAGCGGTTCCTTAACTACTTCCATTTTTCTTTTCATTATAACAAAGTTGTTATTACTCAAGCAAAGGGAAGTTCGCAAGTGCGATGGCTATGGCTGATGGTAAATGTCCGATGGATCGATGCATCGCAAACAGATTTTCAAAAAGCACAAAAAATTTTTCTCCCCAGACTTGCATCGACACACTGTATCACTACAAAGTAGTAAAATACTTTCAGAACGAAGGATAACTCCTCTCCCTTATGATTACCTCGCAAATAATTCGTAAACGGGGCACCCTCGTTCTCCCCAATAAAAAGACATCGCACCTAACCTCGCAGGTACGATGTCTTTTTTATTTTTTCTATTTGCTTGATTGCGCTCGCCATATTTTATACGATGGCTTTCTCTGTATAGGGATAGCTCTCCCGATACACTGTCTCCGGCGCGATGTCGATATTTCCATCATCCCATGTAAGGATTCCATGAAAGATGGTAGGCTGAGAAAAAACTCTTTCATCAGAGAGCGGCGCGAAGGCACTGCCTTTGAGTAACGTGGTGTCGAAGAGCCGCTTTTCTCCTGTAGAAAAGGTGATGAGCATCATGCCTCCGGAAAGCGGTTTTGCATTGGAAATCTTGATTTCAGGCTGCAGAGCGCCTGCATAGCAGATGTCATTCTTTATATACATGGCGAACCTCCTATTTCATGGGTGGAATCTTATCGAAGTGCTCGCCCTGTACAGCTTTGTTCCATGCGGCATAAGCTGCTTCTTCATGGAATGCGAGCCAACCGGTTATGATTTTAAGTTGCTTTCTAGGAAGTGACCCAGCAAGCAGTTCGCCGTCAATCCCTATGGCAGCTTCGTAATCCCCATAATACACGTGGACATGAGGTTTATTATGCTGTCCCACATCGCGGAAAAGCATATAAAAGACATCGTATCCGTGAATGTACGATGTCCTTTATATTTTCTCACTTGATGGTGTTCAGCCGCCGCGCCAAAGTCTCAGCGCTCTCGTCATCGCCGGCCGGCGTGACGATCGCCTGGTTGCCCAGGTACACGGTGCCGCCGGAGGCGTAGGCATTTTTATTGGCTTCGCCATGAGCATAGGCAGCGGCCAGATTTCCCATGACGAAATATTTTCTCTCGGTGCTGCTCATGTCATTGGCAGCCGCGGGCGTGAGGAAATCTTTGCCATTCACCTGCACCATGTCGGTGCCTTTTTTGATGGTCACGTGATTGCCGGAAAGGGTAGTCAATTTCTTTTCGTAATTGTCACGACGCTCTTCGTGACCCGGGTGGTCATTGGGGCTGAAGATTTCGCCGGCCAGAGAATTTTTGAATTCCCCATTTTTCTCGTAGACCCGCTGCCACAGCGCAGCGCCGGCGCCGGGGTTGTAGCCTGCTGCATAAGCGTAGTCGAAGGCCAGGTTATCGGCCTGCCACTCCTGCTTCTTGGTGATCTGCACATTGTTGATCTGTCCCACCACAGCGCTCATGGCGATGTTTGCCACCGCGCCGCCGCCCATGGACTCAGCGGCCACAGAAGCGCCGATGGCGGTGCGCATCTTTTTCTTCGTACCGTGAACCGAGTGGTCTTTCATGCCGTGAGCCATTTCATGAGCCAGGACGAAGGCCACTTCGTCGGTGTTGTCAGAAATGCTAAAGAGGCCGATGTTCACCGTCATCACATGGCCCAGACCGCAAGAGGCATTGAAGCTGGTGTCGTTGTTCAGGAAATAGAGAAATGGTTTCTCATAAATGGAAGCGTCATGGGCCGCCACGCCTTCAGTAAGATTTCCCATGATGCCATCCAGCATGGAGGTGTAGTACCAATCATCGGAGACGCCCATCTGCCCTTTCATTTCTTCCAGGTAGGCATAGCGCCCTTCCTCGGTGTTGTTGATCTTGTCGATGTAAGAGTCCATGGCCTTGTACTGCACCGCGCCTCCGATGAGTGCGCCGATGATGCCCGCCGCATTACCCGCCTGTGCCGCCGGCGCCGCCGATACGGTGACACCCAAGGCCAGCAGAAGAGAAAGCCCGCTCTTTATGATTTTCCGTTTATCCATTTTCCCGGCTCCTTTTGAAAAAATATTTCTTTCTCTTATCATACACCCCCGCCCTTCCAAATCTCAAATAAAGTTTATCTTTTGTGAAATAAGGGAAACGCTGATTAAATCGAAGAATCTGAAATCATAAGAATTTTTATTCATAGCTTCGTCAAGAAAATCCTTAAATAGCTCGCTATTCGCGGATTTCCTTTCCTCGCTCTGAATAAAAATTCAAGAAT
>CAVHZP010000065.1:0-9274 GCA_963640485.1 bacterium
AAATACCGTCCTCTCCGGCAGGCAAAGAGAGGCATTGCTGGAGAACCGGTATCAGATATTTCTTACCAGCGAAACAAGAGAGGAGCTGAATACCATGTGCAACTTAAGTGAAGGCATCGTAGATAGAGTGACAGAGCAGGTAACGAAAGATGTCACGAAAAGTGTTACTGAAAGCGTCACTAAGGAAGTGTCATTGCAGAAAGAGATAGAGAAGGTGAAGGCTCTCATGCGTAATACCGGTTGGCAGGTGGATAAAGCTATGGCGGCGCTAGACGTGCCTGCGTCTATTCGCTTAACGGTCATGAAGGCATTGGCGACTTGAGGTAGAATGTAAGAGGAGCTGAATACCATGTGCAACTTAAGTGAAGGCATCGTAGATAGAGTGACTGCAGAAGTAACGAAAAGTGTTACTGAAAGTGTTACTAAGGAAGTATCTTTGAAGAAGGATATAGAGAACGTGAAAGCGCTCATGCGTAATACTGGCTGGCAGGTGGAGCAGGCCATGAAGGTTTTGGATATTCCGGAATCTATGCACTTAACTATCATGAAGGCGCTGGCGACTTGAGGCAGAGTGATTAGGTCTTTTAATGGAATATGGCAGTTGCAACAAAAAGTTTTAGGATTTGAATCCTAAAACTTTTTATTTTGGGGGAGTTTTGGGATTTAAATCCTAAAACTTTTCCGCGAAGCGCTATCGATTCAGTGGTCGGTAGTCGGAGCGCATTTGGCTGCTTCCTCGCCTTCCGAGCCTTCGGCTCGGCTATCCCCCCGCCCTTCGGGCACCCCCTTCCAAAGGAAGAGGGCTTGATAGGAGAGGCTTCGCCATCTTAGACCCCGCCCTTCCGGAGGAAGGGCGTATATATAAGGTGGGACCTTCCGAAGGAAGGTCCATACATTTTTAACCTCCTTCCTATGGAAGGAGGGGGACCGCCTTCGGCGGTGGAGGTTGGCTTCCCGCTAGCGGCCAACAAAGCATCTGTCACTTCCGCTCAGCACGGGAAGCACTTGGCGCTTCGGCGAGATATTTCTCTAGCCGGCTAACAGCTAGCAGCTAGCCGCTAGAAGCCGCAGCGACATGTGAGTCTGGCGTCAAATGCGCCCTGATTACTGACTACTGATTACTAAACCTCTGTGTCTCCACCGCAATCAATCGATACTCTTGAATATTTGTCCCCCTCATGATATACTATGCACATCAGCGAATAAAAATGAGAAAGTGACTATCGAACAGTATGAAAAGTTGTATTTCTTAAAAGGAAAAACAGAGGAAGAGTGTACGCTTATGCGGTGAGGGAATAAATTTCCTTATCCCTTATCCCTTGTCCCTTATCCCTGGACTCCCCTGCTGAACGACAGTATCCATGCGAATCACCGCCCAATCGTACGTATTCGTATGGTCGTCTTATACAGGCTCCTTTGGGAGCGAATTGGAAAGGTAGGTATTTTCTTATGGCAAACGCAAACATTCAGGAACAGTACGGTCTTTTCATTGATGGTGCCTTCGTGCCCGCTTCTGACGGCGCGACTTTCGCCGGCCACAATCCGGCCAATGGGGAAGCGCTGGCGCTCTTCGCCGAAGCGACAAAGGAAGACGTGGATGCTGCTGTGAAAGCAGCCCGCGCTGCACTGCCGGCATGGTCGAAGACGTCTCCGGTGGAAAGACAGAATATTCTTCTTAAAATTGCAGATATTATTGACGCTAACGCAGAACATCTGGCTCTGTGCGAAACCCTGGACAATGGCAAGCCGATCCGCGAAACCATGGCAGCTGACGTGCCGCTGGGCAGCGATCATTTCCGCTACTTCGCCGGATGTCTCCGCGCCTGGGAAGGCAGCGCTTCCATGATCGATGACAACACCATGTCCCTCATTCTCCACGAACCGGTGGGCGTTGTGGGTCAGGTCATCCCTTGGAATTTCCCATTCACCATGGCTTGCTGGAAACTGGCTCCGGCTCTGGCGGCAGGAAATACCATCGTCATGAAGCCGTCTTCTCACACCTCTCTCTCCCTCATGGAATTCATCCGCCTCATCGCTGATGTACTTCCGAAGGGCGTGGTCAATGTAATCACCGGCAAAGGCTCCAAGTCCGGCCAGTGGCTGCTGGACCATCCGGATCTGGACAAGCTCGCTTTCACCGGCTCCACCGAAGTGGGCCACGGCGTGTACCAGGCAGCTTGCGACAAGCTGATCCCCTGCACCCTGGAACTGGGCGGCAAGTCTGCGAATATCGTATTCGACGACTGCGACCTGGCGCAGGCCATCGACGGCGCGTGCAAAGGCATCCTCTTCAACCAGGGTCAGGTCTGCTGCGCCGGCTCCCGCCTCTTCGTACAGGAAGGCATCTTTGATGAATTCGTAGCTCATCTGAAAGCCACCTTCGAAGCTGTCAAGATCGGCGACCCCACCGACCCGACCACCCAGCTGGGAGCACAGATTTACAAATCCCAGCAGGACAAAGTGCTGAGCTATGTGAAAGTCGGCGTAGAAGAAGGCGCGACCCTTGTGACCGGCGGCGAAAGATACACCGAAAACGGCTGCGACAAAGGCTACTTCATGAGACCGACCATCCTCATCACCGAGACTCCGGATTGCCGCGTATGCCGCGAAGAAATCTTCGGACCGGTGGTAGTGATCCAGAAATTCAAAACCGCTGACGAAGTCATCGCTCTCGCCAACGACAGCGTATACGGCTTGGGCGGCGCAGTCTTCACTAAGAATATCAATGTAGCAATGAAAGTAGCAAGAAGCGTGCGCACCGGCCGCATGTGGGTGAATACCTACAACGACCTCCCCGCAGGCGCTCCCTTCGGCGGCTACAAACAGTCCGGTATCGGCCGCGAAACCCACAAAGTGATCCTCGAACACTACAGCCAGATGAAAAATATTTTCATCAACCTCAAAGAGGGCGTAAGCGGTATGTACGATATTAAATAAGTTTTTGCGAAATAAAAGCCATGGGCAGAATGAGCTCATGGCTTTTTTGTGTGGGGCTGGAGATTTCGTAGTCGGTGGTCGGTGGTCGGTAGTCGGGGGGCTAGTGCGATTGCCGCCAGTGCGTACATACCGCTGCGGCTTCTAGCTACTAGCTGCTAGCTGCTGGAACAACTTGCTGTAGTGCAAAGTGCGTCCCGCGATTGGCGGAAGCGGGAGATATTTGGCTGGACCGCTAGTGGGGGCCATCACCCGCCCTTACGGGCACCCTCTTCAGTGAAGAGGGCTTGGTACATTGGACTGCTTCGTCAAATGCGGCCTTATCCCTTATCCCCTATCCCTTATCCCTCTCATCACATTTCCCTATTTTTCATTTTCCTTCTTGTGGTATAATAAATTGGTTATGTGAGTGTGTAAACGATTCACAGAAAAGAATATCCACCGATGATGGCGGCGTGGCAGGAATGGGAGCTCGATATCAGTGCGCCTCGACGAAGGAATCGTTGGATGATTTCCCAATCAAGGAGGAAGATGGATTGGAAACAAAACGTGATTTTATCTGGAAGATGGGCGGCCAGCAGGGACAGGGCGTCGAATCCTGCGGCGAAATCCTGGGACGTGTACTGGCACAGGAAGGGTATTCTCTCTTCAGCCAGCGTCTTTTCGCATCCCGTATCAAAGGCGGCCATACCACCATCGCTCTTCGTATCGCTACGAAGGAAGTAGCTACCATTGGCGAGCATGTAGACTGCCTGGTGGCTCTGGATCAGGAAACCATTGATATTCATGGCAAGGAAGTACCGGAAGGCGGCGTTATCATCGCCGATGCGGCATTCCGTCCGAAGTTCGAAGCTCACAGCGGCGTGATTTCCCTGGCTCTCCCGATCACCGAGATGGCTAAGAAATACGGCAGCATGCAGATGAAAAACATCGCAGCTCTCGGCATGAGCGCTGGCGTTCTGGGATTCCCGGAAAGCCCGTTCTACGGATTTATTGCTGACCGTTTTGCCAAGAAAGGCGAAGCAGTGATTTCCAAGAACAAGGAAATTTTCAAAGAAGGCTACGATACCGCTATCCGCGAAATGCAGGGCGTGAACCTGGGCCAGCTGGCTACTCCGCCAAAGAAGGACCAGCTGTACCTGCTGGGCAATGAAGCCGCAGCGCTCGGCGCCGTTTCCGCCGGCTCCCGTTTCATGGCTTCCTACCCGATCACCCCGGCTACGGAAATCATGGAATACATGATCAAAGTCGTTCACAAGATCCACGGCACCGTGGTGCAGACGGAAGACGAACTCTCCTCCTGCATGATGGCTATGGGCGGCGGCTATGCCGGCGTTCGCGCCTTCACCGCTACCTCCGGCCCAGGGCTCTCTCTGATGGCTGAATCCATTTCCATGGCAGCTGTCGCAGAAATTCCGGTAGTCATCATCGACGTCATGCGTGCCGGCCCATCCACCGGTATGGCGACCAAGGTGGAACAGAGCGATATCCGCTACGCTATCGGCTCCGGCCACGGCGATGCAGAAAAGATCGTCCTCGCTGCTGCTTCCATCGAAGACTGCTACTACATTACCCAGGAAGCATTCAACCTGGCTGAACAGTTCCAGACACCGGTCATTGTTCTCTCTGACCTGCAGTTCGGCATGTGCAAACAGTCGGTACCGGCATTCGACCTGAACCGCGTAGGCATCAACCGCGGCAAGCTCCTCACCGAAGGACTCCCGGAACTGGACATGAAGAAGAAAGACTATTTCCACCGCTTCGAAGACACCGAAGATGGCATCTCCCCGAGAACCATTCCCGGCGTGAAGAACGGTATGTTCCTCTCCACCGGCCTGGAACACAATGTGTTCGGTAAACCGGCAGAAGGCGTGGGCGACCGTGTCATGGAAATGGAAAAACGCCACAGAAAATTTGCCGGCGTAGAAAAAGCCATGCAGCCATTCTTCGTTTCCAAAGAAGACACCGACTGCGATCTCCTCCTCATCGGCGTCACCTCTACCGGCGGTGCTATCGATGAGGCTTGCGAAGTGCTCGAAGCAGAAGGCAAGAAAGTGAACCACCTGCAGCTTCGCCTGCTCTCCCCATTCCCCACAGAATCCCTCCGTCCATATATCGAAGGGGCAAAGAAAGTTCTCATCGTAGAAGAAGACCTGACCGCACAGCTCCACGAACTTTTCGCTATCCACTTCAGCTGCCACGAAAAGCTCCTGTCCTGCCTGCAGTATGACGGCACCCCATTCACCGCTTCTACTATCGTGAACAAAGCCAAGGAGGTTTTCTAAGATGGCATCACCACGCGACTATAAAAATACGATTGTACCGAACTGGTGCCCCGGCTGCGGCGACTACGGCATTCAGAATGCCATCAGTGCCGTTTGCGCGAAAAAAGGCTGGGCCAATGAAGACATCGCTCTGATTTCCGGCATCGGCTGCTCCTCCCGTATCGGCGGCTACCAGTACTGCTACGGCTCCCACACCACCCACGGCAGAGCCCTCCCCTTCGCACAGGGCATCAAATGTGCCAACAAAGATATCCATATGATCGTTTGCTCCGGCGACGGCGACTCCTACGCCATCGGCCTCGGCCATGCTATGCATGCGATGAAGAGAAATATGGACATCACCTACCTGGTATTTGACAACCAGGTATACGGCCTCACCAAAGGCCAGACCTCCCCGGCTTCCTCCCAGGGCTTCGTCACCAAGACCACTCCGGACGGAAACCCCATGACTCCCCTCGATGCACCGGCCATGGCCATCGCTGCCGGCGCTACCTTCGTAGCACAGGCCTACGCCATCGACGGCAAGAGCCTCATGGACATCATCGAAAAAGCAGTGGACCACAAAGGCTTCTCCTACGTGAACATCTTCACCCCCTGCGTTACCTTCAACCACTTCAACACCGTGGAATGGTACAACGAACACCTGAAGAAAATCGAGGACGTTCGTGAAAACTACGACCCCTCCAGCAAGGCAGACGCTTTCCACCTCCTGGCAGAAACCGATAGCCTCGTGACCGGCGTCATCTACGAAGAAACCGGCGCTATCCCCTTCGGCGAAATCGTACCGTCCAAAGACGTCCGCCTCACCGACCACGTGGAAAAGCCGTCGGCTGAACTCTTCGAAGACCTGTGCAAGGAATTTAAGTAAGAGATTGTTGTAAGAAATGAAACCCGCCTTCTTTTGTGAAGGGGGAAAGTTAAGGATAGTACTGTAAAGTATAAGGGATTTTAAATACCAGCAGTTAGAATCAGTATGTTACGCAAGCCGCAAGAAGTAGCCCCTTGGAGAAGGGGCGCGCGTTAGCGGAGGATAGAAGTGCCTCGTAAGAGGCACAACCAGCAATAGCCATAAGTATGCTAAAGTTTGCTAAAGTTTGGCATGATACCGCTATTGCGCGGGATACGCCTTCGGCGCATTTCTATCCGGCCCTATCGGGCGACCCTTCTCCAAGGGTCTACTCCCTTACGCTAGCGTAATAATCTGCTTCAAGCTGCCGTATGAAAGTCCTCACCTTAATCCCTCCCCGAAGGCGGGGGACATTTTTCTATTTCCCCGTTGTAAACAAAGGAGCAGAACACATTATGTCATCGGATCGTATGATGGAATACTACTACTCCATGGGACAAGACTGCCTTCACAACGAAGCGCTTGACGATGCGGTCGCCTATTTCCGCAAAGCAGCCAACATGGGCGCCAGTGAAGCAGCGTATGAGATCTGCGTCATCGGACGGCAGATGGAAACCGGTGATGGGGTAGAAAAGAACGAAACCAAAGCAGAAAACTGCTACAAAATAGGAGCGGAATACGGCATCGAGCAAGCCAGCTTGTACTTAGGGCAGATGTATCTGCGCGGCATCGATGGAGGAAAACCGAATCCGCGGAAAGCCCGGCGAGCACTGGAAAGCGCTTCTGACATGGGAAATACAGAAGCCGCCTCCCTTTTGGGGAAAGCCTATGACGAAGGGCTCTTCGGGAAAATCAACCACGAAAAAGCCTTTCACTACTACCGCCTTGCCGCTGAACGGGGCGACAGCAGCTCCATGCTCATGATCGGCCTCTTCTATGCCCAAGGCAGCAGCGTAGAGAAAGACCTCTCCGCCGCAGAAATGTGGATCCGGAAAGGCAGAGACTTAGGCGACAGTGACGGCGACGCCACCCTTCGTGTCTTCCTCTCCGTGGCAGCCGCCGAGTACGTCACCGGCGCCTCGGGCACCGTGGACGGAGAGAAAGCCTGGCTCATGGCAGAAGAAGCCGAGAGACTGGGGGACAATGATGTCTTCTACCGCTTAGGCCGCGCCTTCCGCGAAAGCGGCAGCAAAGACCACCTGGAAAAAGCCTTCCGCTCCTTCGAAAGAGCAGCGGCTAAAGGAAATCCGGCGGCCACCTCGGCCCTGGGGCTGTGCTACGAATCCGGTCTCGGCACCGACGCTGACATCGAGAAAGCCACCAGCCTCTACAAGAAATCCGCCGAATCCGGCGATCCCTTCGGCATGGCCCACTACGGCTACGCCCTTGCCAATGGCGAAGGCTGCAAGAAAAATGAAAAAGCCGCCATGGCCTGGCTCATCAAAGCCGCCCTCCGCGGCGACCAGGGCGCCATCCTCACGCTGAAAGACGATTTCTCCTACGAATTGAAATAGGGCAAACAAAAAGAACTCCTTCGAAAGAGGGAGTTCTTTTTTGTGGGAGAAAGGGATAGGGGATAAGGCGCGCGTATCGAGAGTGGAGAGTGGAGTGGTGGTGCGGCGCACAAATTAAGAAGCGCCGCGAGTTTTGAAAGTCTGCATGTTTCCCCAATTGAATGCCGGCGGTTAATGCACTATGCTGGGCAAGCCCTACAATAAGTCGCCCCTTGGAGAAGCAATGCTATTAAGTTAAGGGATTTAAGAGTCTTAACTTGATAGCATCACCCGCCCTATGGGCACCCTCTTCAGAGAAGAGGGCTTGGCAGGTTTGACTAAGCAGCTAAATGTGTCCTTATCCCTTATCCCCTATCCCTTATCCCCAAACCTCCAGCCTCATAGCCCCAATTTCTCCTTGTACGCCCGGTCCTTTCCTTTCACCCGGCAGTCGTGGCAGAAGCCGTAGATTTCTACTCTGGGATCTTTGGCCTCGAAGCCGTAGTCCTTTTCCAGTTTCTCCGCGTAGTCTTCCTCCAGCGCAATATCCACCGGGAAGATGCGGTGGCAGGAGAGGCAGATTGCGTGATGCACCGGCCCGCCATGGGCGAATTCATAGCGGGTCAGTCCATCGGCCATCATAGTGGAACGCAGAAGCAGGCCATTCTCCGCCAGGGCTTCGCAATTCCGGTACACCGTGGAAAGAGAGAGACGAGTATCCTTTCCGCGCACCGCTTCGAACACCTCGCCGGCTGTGAGCGGCAGACTTTTCTCCAGGACTTTCAGGATCATCACCCGCGCCTTGGTGCGCTTCATATGCTTTTTCAAAAGGATTTCTTCAAAGTTTCCCATGGTTTTTCCTCGTTTCTAAATAAAATGAGTTTTAAATCAATTTCGGTGGGATCGAAATCCCAAATCCTTGATACTATCTTGTATATCCCCATATATATCCCGAAGGAATCAGAAAAATTCCTGTCGGTTTAAATTCATAGTAACCTATATAAAGTATAAAGGTTTTAGAATTTTTTGCAAGCTTTTTTTGAAATAAGGGATAGGGGATAAGGGATAGGGGATAAGGAGGATAGTGCGGTTACCGCCAGTGCGCACATAGTGCGCGCCAACCCCCGCCCTTCGGGCTCTCCCCCTTCCAGAGGAAGAGGGTTAAGGCGGAGTGCGGCGCACAAATTAAAAAGCGCCGCAAATTTTGAAAATCAGCGTTCGCTGCGGGACGCACTTTGTACTTTTTCGAGATGTTCCTCTGGCCAACTAGCAGCCAGCAACTAGTAGCGGCATCGACATGTGCGCACTGGCGGTAGTAGTACCAGCCCCCTTATCCCTTATCCCCTATCCCCTATCCCTAAAAACCCACACTCTTTCACTCCACTTTTATTTCTTAATCCCCACTCTAATTTAAGGCTTGCCTAACACGTTTTATTGCGCTATAATACAGTTGGCCAAATTGAGAAGCCCTGTCAATTTGGTGAGGAGAGAAAAGGGGACGCAGAGGAAACACGGTCACTCGCGCGAGAAACTTTTCGGCTCCTACCCTTCAGGGCGAAAAAACACATTTATATATAAGGAGCGATTTACAATGAAAAAAATCCTCGCACTGGCTGCTGTAGCAGCACTCACCGCTGGCGTATCCGCTTACGCTGCAAACCCATTCTCTGATGTATCTTCCGATGACTGGGCTTACCAGGCAGTTTCCGACCTGT
>CAVHZP010000066.1:0-6430 GCA_963640485.1 bacterium
CAATACCCGCTATCCTGGAAACCGGAGAAGGCGCGGCTCACGCGGCCTTACTATGCGTCGCTCCTCTCGGATTTGGAAGCGGCAATCCGGAGCGGCCGGCTGGCGGAGGGGACAAAGCTGCCGCCGCAGCGGGAGCTCGCCGATTTCCTGGATCTGAATTACACCACCATCACCCGGGTCTATAGCGCGGCGAAGAAAAAAGGGCTCATCTATGGTATCATGGGGAAAGGCACTTTCGTCGCGCCCCACGCGTCAGAGCATATCACCATCGCGGAAATCGACGCGTCCCCCGATGTCATTGAGCTTGGCTTCGTCAGCGGTTTCTCCGAGTGCACGCTGCCCATCGAAAAAGCGTTGGCCACCGTACTATCTAAGGGAAATATCCGAAGTCTCCTGGACTATCGCCATGCCCATGGCCACCCGCACCAGCTGGCGGCGGCGGCGCGTTGGCTGTCTCAACTGGGACTCTCGGTGAGTCCCTCATATATTTCCATTTTCTCCGGCGCAGAGAATGCACTCGCTGTGGCGCTGTTTTCTTTATTTCAAAGAGGCGACGCCATCGCGGTAGATGAATACACCTATTCCAATTTCATCGAGCTGGCGAAAATGCTGGACCTCGCGCTCGTCCCCATTCGCGGCGACCGGAACGGCATGCAGCCCGAGCAGCTCGCCCTCGCCTGTCAGAAGCGCAGCATCCGCGGCGTGTATCTCATGCCCGGCGGCTCGAATCCCACCAATGTGTGCATCCCCGAGGGGCGGCGGCGCATGCTGGCTTCGGTGATTCGGAAATATAATCTTCTCCTTATCGAAGACGATTTATACGGATGGATTTCCGCCTCCACCGGCCATCCCCTGATGCCGCTCTTTGAAATGCTGGAGCAGAAAGCCTTCTACATCGGCAGTACTACAAAAAATCTGTGCCCCGGTCTTCGCATCGCTTTTGGTGCTTACAAGAAAGACCTCCGGGAGCCCCTCGGCCTTGGACTTTCGAATATGAATATCAAGACGTCCTCTTTGGACGCGGAAATCATCACCGAGCTTATTCTCTCCGGCGCTGCCTATGATTTGATTCATCAGAAAATTCGCCTGGCCAAAGAGGCGGGTGAAATCTTTGATTCCTATTTCCCCGGCGTGCAGGCAGGCTCCCCCAGCCTGTTCCGTTGGCTCCCGATTTCCGGTGACGCCCCAGGCACCCAGGTAGAAGCCGAGCTCCTTGCCCAAGGCGTCCACATCTATCACTCCGACCGCTTCCAGGTGACAGGAAATCCCAAATCCAAATTCCTCCGCGTAGCCCTCTGCTCCGCCGGAAGCCTCCGGAAACTGGAAAAGGGATTGAAGATACTGAAAAAATATGTGGAAACGCTAGAGGCTTAGGGATAAGGGATAATGCGGATACCGCTAGGGAAACATATCGATGCGGCTTCTAGCTACTAGCTGCTGGCAGCCAGGAGCAACATCGACATGTTTGCACCGGCGGCATCCGCACTAGCCCGCCTTATCCCTTATCCCCTATCCCTTATCCCTAAACCGATAGCCTCATAAAGTTCTATATTATATGAAAGGTCCTCTCCCATGACAAACGAAAAACTCCCCTTCTCTTGTGACTACATGGAAGGCGCGCACCCGCACATCCTCGCGCGCCTTACTGAAACCAATATGATGCACACGCCGGGCTACGGCTTCGACCCCATTTGTGAAAGCGCGAAGGCGCGCATCCGCAAAGCTTGCGGCGCGGAAAAGGCAGAGGTGCAGTTCCTCGTCGGCGGCACGCAGACCAATGCCACCGTCATCGCTGCGCTGCTTCTCTCTTACGAAGGCGTTATCGCTGCCGATAGCGGCCATGTGAATGTGCACGAAGCCGGCGCCATCGAGTACACCGGCCACAAAGTGCTCGCGCTCCCGTCGGTGGAAGGAAAGCTCACTGCCTCCGCCATCGACAGCTACGTGAAAACATTCTACGCCGATGACAACTGCGACCACATGGTAGCGCCCGGCATGGTGTATATTTCCCAGCCCACCGAATGGGGCACCCTCTACTCTTTAGAAGAACTCACCGCCATCTCCTCGGTGTGCCGTGGCCATCACATTCCCCTCTTCGTCGACGGCGCCCGCCTCTCCTACGCGTTGGGTAGCAGCAAAAACGACGTGACTCTCCCTGACCTCGCCCGTCTGGCGGACGTCTTCTATATCGGCGGCACGAAATGCGGCGCTCTCCTGGGCGAAGCGGTGGTGGTGCCGGATCCGGCGCTGATTCCCCACTTCTTCACCATCATCAAGCAGCACGGCGCCCTCCTCGCCAAAGGCCGGCTCCTGGGCATCCAGTTCGATGAACTTTTCAAAGATGACCTCTATTTCCAGATTGGCAAAGACGCCGACCGCTACGCGGAAGAAATCCAGAAGGCTCTCAAGGAAAAAGGAATCCCTCTCTACTTCGACTCTCCCACGAACCAGGTCTTCTTCACCATGGAAAATACAATGATTCAAAAACTTTCCGAAACTGTGTCCTACGGCTTCGGCTGCGTGGCCGATGAGACCCACAGCGTCATCCGCCTCTGCACCCACTGGGCCACCGCGGAAGAGGATACCAAGGCGCTTTGTGAGGTGATTCGGGGACTATAGTCGTACTAGGGATAAGGGATAGGGGATAAGGGATAAGGCGCGTCTAGCTGCCTTCGCACACAAGCCCTCTTTCTTGAAGAGGGTGCCCCTAGGGCGGGTGATGCTCGGGAAACACTGATAGTTGACACTCTTATGCATCATCCGGCCTACGGCCACATTCTTCAGTGAAGAAGGCAAAGTAAGGAAGCGGTTATACGCGCCTTATCCCTTATCCCCTATCCCTTATCCCTAAGGCGTCCCCCTTGCAAATCCTTACCCCATCGTTTACAATGAACCATATCAAACAATCTGTCCCGTACAACAACAAATACAAGGAGACTGATATTTATGGACCGAAGACAACAGAAAACAAGGGCTGCTATTTTTGAGGCCTTCAGCGCCTTACTTTCAGAGAAGCCATACTCTAAGATTACCATTCAAAATATCATCGACCGTGCGAACATTGGCCGCAGCACGTTTTACGCCCATTTCCAGACGAAGGATAGCCTTCTGGAAGAAATGTGCAAGGAGCTTTTTGACCACATCGTAGAAGGCGTGATGAATGACAATCACCCCAGCGATCACCACAGCCATGCGGGCATGCCGGATCCGGTTTTCTGCCATCTGCTCGAACACATCGCAGAGAACACGAACCACCTTCGCGACCTCTTGGTGTCCGACAGCTCGGATTTCTTCCTGCGTCACTTCAAGGCGAGCCTTTCCCGCGTCATCGCGTCTTACCTTCTGGTGAGCCCGATTTCCAGCGACGTGCCTCGCGATTTCCTCTTGAATCACATTTCCGGCAGCTTCGTAGAAATGGTGCAGTGGTGGGTCAGAAATAAAATGCAGGAAACGCCGGAAGAACTGAACCGCTATTTCCAGTCGGTCATCGATCCGCTGCTGTAGTGTGGCGGAAATAAAACGCTGGAGATTTAGTAATCAGTGGTCAGTAGTCGGTTCGCGTTTAACGTTAGACAAACATATATATGATTCCGCTATCGATTTTTGTAGTCGGTGGTCGGTGGTCAGTAGTCGGTTCGCGTTTAACGTTAGACAAACATATATATGATTCCGCTATCGATTTTTGTAGTCGGTGGTCGGTGGTCAGTAGTCGGGACGCTTTTGGCGCTGGTGCAAGCATATCTATGTTTCACCAGCGCCCAACGCGAACCGGCTACCGATTACCGACTACCGACTACTTTTTTAGTAAATCCCCTTGCCCGCGCCCCATTTTTTAAGATATAATTATGGGAATATATTGGTCAATTAAATCGCGTCGATGCACTTGACCTTTATGGGCGAAAGAGGTATATTTTACCTTAATATCTTTATCCCACATTTTTTATTTAAGGAGGAAATAATGGCAACCTATATCAATGAACCGGCACATACCTTTAATGAATATCTTCTCATCCCGGGATATTCTGACTGCAACTGTATCCCTGCCAATGTCTCTTTGAAGACCCCTTTGGTAAAATACAAAAAAGGTGAAAAACCGGCGATTACTTTGAATATTCCGATGGTCTCTGCAATCATGCAGGCAGTCTCCGGCGAAAAGCTGGCTGTAGAACTGGCAAGAAACGGCGGCGTTTCTTTCATCTACGGTTCCCAGACTCCTGAAGAAGAAGCGGCCATGGTTGCCAGAGTCAAAGCACAGAAAGCAGGCTTCGTTTCTTCCGATTCCAACCTTTCCCCGGAAAATACACTGGCTGACGTCCTCGCTCTCAAAGCAAAGACCGGCCACTCCACCATCGCTATCACTGAAGATGGCACCTCCAACGGCAAGATGGTAGGTATCGTTTCCTCTAGAGACTACCGTGTAAGCCGTATGGACAAAAGCGAAAAAGTCAAAAACTTCATGACCCCTGTAGACAAGCTGGTCAAAGCAAGCTACGGCATCACCCTCTCTGAAGCCAACGACATCATCTGGGATAATAAGATCAACTCTCTGCCGATTCTCTACGAAGATGGCCGCCTCTATGCATTCGTATTCCGCAAAGACTACGATTCCCATCAGGAAAACCCGAACGAAATGCTGGACGCTGAAAAGCGCTTCATCGTGGGCGCAGGCATCAACTCCCGCGACTATGCAGACCGCGTGCCGCTCCTCGTTGACGCCGGCGCAGATGTACTCTGCATCGACTCCTCCGAAGGTTTCTCCGAATGGCAGAAAATCACCATCCAGTGGATCCGTGAACGCTACGGCGACAAAGTCAAAGTAGGCGCAGGCAATGTAGTAGACCGCGAAGGCTTCCTCTTCCTGGCTGAATCCGGCGCTGACTTCGTCAAAGTCGGCATCGGCGGCGGCTCCATCTGCATCACCCGCGAAACCAAAGGCATCGGCCGCGGCCAGGCTACCGCTCTCATCGAAGTCTGCCAGGCTAGAGATGAATATTTCAAGAGAACCGGCATCTATGTACCGGTATGCTCCGACGGCGGTATCGTATACGACCACCACATCACCCTGGCGCTGGCTATGGGCGCTGACTTCGTCATGCTGGGCCGCTACTTCGCCCGCTTCGACGAATCCCCGACACAGAAGAGAACCGTCGGTGGCACCGTGGTCAAAGAATACTGGGGCGAAGGTTCCAACCGCGCTAGAAACTGGGGCCGCTACGACCTGGACGGTTCCAAGAAACTGGCATTCGAAGAAGGCGTAGACTCCTACGTTCCTTATGCCGGCCCGCTCAAAGAAAACGTAGAAAAAACCTGCGCTAAGATCAAAGCTACCATGTGCAACTGCGGCGCCATCACCATCCCGCAGCTCCAGGAAAAAGCAAAACTGACCCTCGTATCCGCTACTTCCATCGTAGAAGGCGGCGCTCACGACGTCATCAGAAAAGAAAAAGACAGCTCCGACAGATAATCTTCGGGCAAACAAAAAACGGCTCATCGCGAGCCGTTTTTTCATTTGCCTTATAATATCTGACTGGGGATAAACGCATTGTCTTCGTCGATGGGCATTACGTCCCGGGCCATGCAGACGATGCCACCGCGGCCACGGGGAAGGGCGGTCTTATCGAGGAGGGAAAATTTCTGCACTTCCCGCCGATCCGGGCTGGCGGATTTCTTAATTTCCAAGGGGTGCAGCGCTCCATCGGCTTCGATGACCACATCGATTTCCCTGCCGTAGGAATCCCTGTAGTACGAGAGATTTGCCTTCTTCTTTCCCACCGCGTAGGATTTCAAAAGCTCGCCTACCACATAATTTTCATAGTAATGCCCGCTGGCCGCCCCGGCCATCAGGGTCTCCGGCGTGAGCCACATAGAGAGATACGCGCAGAGCCCCGTATCGGTGAAATAGAGCTTCGGCGTTTTTGAAAGCCGCTTTAATGCGTTATTGAAAAATGGCGGAAGGAAATAGATAATGTCCAGCCCTTCCAGCACTTGCAGCCAGTTCTTCGCCGTGGGGATCGACACGTCGGCGGCGGCTGCCAAAGTGGAATAATTCACCTGCTCCGATACTAGCGCTGCTGCCGCTTTCAGGAGTCGGCCGAATTTATACACGTCGCTGATGCCGCCCATGTCCGCCGCATCGCGATAGAGATAAGTTTCTATATAAGAGCTGAAATAGGCTTGCCGCAGCTCCTCGTCCACGCCCTGCACCTGAGGCAGGCCGCCTTCCCAAATGTACTGAAAGACGCGGACAATATCGCTCTCACCCATTTGGCTTTGCCGGGCAATCAGAGAGTCCAGGGAGAAATCCGTTTCCTCTTCAAAGGAAATCCCCCGCTTCTCCTGCTGCGACAATCCGTACAGATGAAGAATGCCAATACGCCCTGCCAGGGTCTCCCGCACATGGTTCATCATCTGGAAATGCTGGGAGCCGGTG
>CAVHZP010000066.1:6440-9097 GCA_963640485.1 bacterium
GAGCCGGTGAGCCAAAAGAGCCCTTTCTCTTCCGAGCGATCACAAAGTACTTTGATTTCTTCCAAAAGCCGCGGCGCCTTCTGGATTTCATCAATCAAAATCGGTGGCTTATACCGCTGAAAGAACAGCGCCGGGTCCCGATTCGCCAGGTCTCGCGCCATCAAGTCGTCCATGGTCACATAGACGCGGCCGGTGCCCTCGGCCAAATGCTTCAGCATGGTGGTCTTCCCCACTTGCCGCGCACCGGTAACAAGGAGCACTTTGAAGAAATCATTGAGCCGCAAAAATTTCCGTTCCAAATTTCTATGAATGTAAGCCATAGCCACTCCTCCATGTGAAAATCTAAAGTCAACTTTATATTATCACAGGTCTCGCTCTCCTTCCAATAAAAAATCCGTCTCCCGTAATAAGGAAACGGATTTCTTTTATTTCACATACTGTTTCAGTGTATCAATGACCTTCGCCGTATCCAATGGCTTGGTCAAGTGTTCATTCATGCCGGCAGCGAGGCTCTGCTCGATGTCGTCCATGAATGCGTTGGCGGTCATGGCGAAGATGGGGATTTGCAGCGCGTCTTCCCGATTCAGGTGGCGGATGCACTTCGCCGCGGTGAGGCCGCCCATGACGGGCATCATGATATCCATGAAAATCGCATCGTAGGTCCCCGGCGCGGCGGCGGAGAAAGCTTCCACCGCTTCCTGGCCGTTCCATGCCTTCACCACTTCTACGCCTTCCTGCTCGAAGATGAATTGGGCGATTTCCATATTGAGCTCGTTATCCTCGACTAGAAGGATCCGGCGGCCCCGCAGAGTGATCTGATTCGCCGCTTCCTGCTCTCGCTTTGCCGCCTCCTGATCAATGGCGAATGGCAGGCGGATACGGAAGGTGGTACCTTCGTCCACCACGCTTTCTACATGAAGCTCGCCGCCCATGAGGTCCACCAGCTCTTTTACGATAGCGAGCCCCAGGCCGGTGCCGCTGAACTGGGTGCCTTCCTTGCGGTACTCTCTCGCAAATGGCTCGAAGGCGTGCTTCAAAAAGTCCGGTGTCATGCCGATGCCCGTATCTTTACTGGAAAATTCCAGGATTACCTGATTGGTGCCACGAGAAATCTCACGAACCCGGAAAGTCACTTGTCCGCCGGTCTTATTGTATTTAATGGCATTCACCGCAATATTTACGATAATCTGCCGCAGATGCACCGCACTGCCGATGAGATGGCGATGGCTGGGCCAGTCGTCGCCGCGTTCGAAGATGCAATGCACATCCCGCTCCACCGACTGCATGCGCACCAAGGTTCTAAATTCCCGCAGAAGGTCGTCCAGGTCAAAAGGCTTATTCTCCAAGGTCATACGCCCGGACTCCAGCTTATTCATGTCCAGTACATTGCTCACCAGTGCCAGCAAGTATCCCGACGCTTTGCGCACCTTCTCCCGGCAATCCTTCTGCTTTTCCATGTCATCGGGATAGTGCTCGGCAATTTCCACGATGCCCCGAATTCCATTAATCGGCGTGCGCACGTCGTGGCTCATACGACGGAGGAAATCATTTTTCGCGGCGTCGGCCCTTTCGGTGCGCTCCAGCGCTTCCGCCAGTTTCTTTTCTCGCTCTTCTTTATCTTTGATGTATCCGGTGATGTCGGTGATGAATCCCTGAAAAAATTGCGTGCCCCCGGTGCGGAGCAGCATGGTGGTGTCGGTGACCCAGTGCCAGCCGTCCTTCCCCTGCAAGCGATAAATCTGATCCTGGTACGGATTTTCCAGCGCCGCCGCCAGAATCCGATCCACATAGCCGGTGGTGAGATTCCGATCCTCCGGATGCACCAGATTCAAGAATTTATTATCAAAGAGCATTTCGATTTCTTCCTTCGTCCAGCCCAGGATATCCAGGAACCGGTCGCCGATAAAAAGGAAAGGAAATCCCTCCGCTACGGCGCAGCGATGGTAGCCACCGGGAAGCGTCTGCAGCATGGAGTTGGAAATCATATTTTCCAATTCCAGTTCCTGTTGGCGCTTCACGAACTCGCTCATGTCGCTGCACATACTGATGATAGCGAGCCGTCCATCACCGGCCTTCACCACTTTGCCCCGGTCTACCGTCCAGAACCAGGAACCATCCTTCCTGGGCATGCGATACGTAGTCTCGTAGGTCATGCCTTCGTAATAGGAGTCACCCAAATCCTTTACCACCTGCGCCATGTCATCAGGGTGAATGGTATTCACTACCTTCCCATGAATCCCCTCGATGAGATCCTCTACCGAGTCATAACCAAGCAGCGCCGCCATCTTCTCATTGGCATAGTAAATCGGGAAATCCGGCTCGCAATAGCCCCCAATGATCCCGACCTTCGTATTGACTTGCATAAAATCAGCAGCCAATAGCTTCTCATCCATTGCTGTCAGTTGTTTTAATTCCATGCATTTACCCCATATAATATAAAAATAATAATTTATTTTCTATTGTACACCTAAGGCATGGTGGGGGCAACATATTATCAAGGGTTCTAAGGGCGGAGCTTGAAGGATAAGGGATAGGGGATAAGGGATAAGGGATAAGGCGGGCTAGTGCTGCGTCCGCCAGTGCGTACATGTCTCTGCGGCTGCTAGCTGCTGGCTGCTGGTCGGCCAGAGCCACAATGTACGCACCAGTGGTCGCGG
>CAVHZP010000067.1:0-9067 GCA_963640485.1 bacterium
ATTTCTGCTATAATGCAGGTATCTTTTATGGAGGTGTTTCTTATGAGAATTGATCGCGTAGATATTATCCGGGTGCTGAACCCATTCAAGCATCCATTTCAGACGAGCTTCACGAAGTTTGAGAACCGTGACGCGCTGCTGGTGAAAATTTATTCCGAAGGCCTGGTGGGCTGGGGGGAATGTAAGGCTTTCTATGGGCCTTTCTACAATCCGGAAGACAATGGCACTGTATTTCATATCCTGAAAAATATGATTATCCCGAAAATTCTGCACCAGGAAGTGGAGAGCCCGGAAAGCTTCATGAAGAGCTTCGAATACATCAAGGGCAATCGCCTGGCAAAAGCAGCGGTGGAGAATGCACTGTGGGAGCTCATGGTGCAGCGTACCGGCAAGTCTTTGAAGACTTTGATCGGCGGCACACAGAAGGAAATCAAAGTGGGCGTTTCCCTGGGCATCGAAAAAGATATTAACGTGCTCTTCAAGGAAATCTACCAGTACCTGGAACAGGGCTATCACAGAACGAAAATCAAAATCCACCCGGGCCGCGATATCGAAGTCATCAAAGCGATTCGTCAGGAATTTGGCGATATTCCGCTGACGGTGGATGCGAACTCGGCGTACACACTGAAAGACCTGGACCTTTTCAAGGAAATGGACCAGTACCACCTGCAGTACATCGAACAGCCACTGGGCGAAGAAGATATCGTGGACCATGCGACCCTGCAGAAAGCCATCGAGACGCCGGTGTGCCTCGATGAAAGCATCGTTTCCTACGAAGCGGCAGAAGCAGCCATCCAGCTGGGAAGCTGCAAGGTCATCAATATCAAGTCCAGCCGCTGCGGTGGTGTTTATGAAGGGAAACGCATTCACGATCTCTGCCAGCAGCACAATATCCCCGTATGGTGCGGCGGCATGACGGAGCTCGGCATCGGTCGCGCCCAGAACGTTTCCTTCGCCAGCCTCCCGGGATTCACAGAACTGGCTCACGACGTAGCCGCAGCGAATCGCTACTTCGATGAAGACATCACCACGCCCATGGTGGACATCACCGACCGTTGCACCATCATCGTCCCCGATGATGATAACGACGTGCGCTATACCGTGGACGAGAAACAGGTGGATAAGATGGAAGCGGGGCACTGGATTTTCAAGTGATGCATGCTGACGCTATCGGTTTAGTAATCGGTAGTCGGTAGTCGGTTGTTGGAGGCAGCTGGCTGGAGGCATATCTCACCAACAAAAAAATGCTACCAGAAATGAGGATTCATTTCTGGTAGCATTTTTTTATTGGACAGAAAAGAGGGGGAGAAGCGGGAAATGGAACGGAATACGGTTACACGGTAAACGGAAAACGGCTACGATGAGGAGGCAGGTGCGTGCGCCCTGACTATCGACCCCTGATTACTGACTACAAAACCGATAGCCCTACACATCTCCATGTTACACGGGCGTCAATCGCGCCCCGACTACCGACTACTGACCACCGACTACTAAACCGATAGCGTTTTCACCGCTACACCCTCTTTTTCGTCTCAAAGAGCAGCTCGATCACCCTGGACGGCCGGCCGGTTTTTCCTGTAAACTGGCGGCTCACGTCCTGGGCCAGGTGGTGGTCGATGAGTTTGGTGAGGAGGCGGTTCATGGTGCGGGGGGTGACGCCGATGAAGTCGGCCAGCTCCGAGGCGGTGAAGCGGCGTTTGTCTCTTTCCTGGCAGGCGTTGTACATTTTCGTGATCATCCGCAGGCTGACGCCGGATTTCTGAGAGAGGTAGAGGAATTGTTCATCGATGGGGCGTTCTTCTTTTCGCTGGGCCTTCTGGTCGGTGCGGGCCATGGGGATGCGGGAGGAGAGGTTATTTCCGATGAGGAACGCCTGATTTCCTCCGTGCTCGATGGAGTGGGAGAGGGCGCGGTGGGCGCGGTAGAGGGCTTCGTCCGCCGTGGCGCTGTAGCCGATGCCCACAGAGAGTGTGAAGGCGGTGGAGGCGGAAATGGTTTCCAGGAGCGGGAAGCGGTGGTAGGAGGCGGTGAGATTTTCCAGAATCGACGGCGTGGCGAAGAGGAGGTAGTCCCACGGCGGCTGGTCGATCAGGGCGGCGCGGAGGGTGTGGGCAAAGCGGCCGATTTCCTTGGTGACTTGCAAGCGCTCGAAGCCAAGACGGTATTCGTTATTTCCCGGGATCGTTTCTTTGGGCATGTCGATGTGGATGGAAATCGCGGCGAGCTGACCGTCATGGCGCACGTGGAGTTCGTGAGAGAGCGCGAGGCGCTGCAGGCCATTTCGAATGTCGTCGTAAGAGGGCTGCAGGATGTAGACCGGCACGCCTTTTGCCTTGAGAATGTCCCGGACTTTGTAGAAGATGGTGATGCAGAAATCCACTTTCCTTTCGCGGTAGAGCTTTTCCATTTTGTTCGCGTCTTTGAGGAGGAGGCCTTCGTTGTAGGGGAAGAAGGGGAGGGTCTCTACGTAGGTGTCTTCCTTGGCGTAGCCGATTTCCCGGAAGGCGAGAGTGAAGAAATCTTTGTTATCCAGGTCCGAGGCGATGCGCATGCGGTAGCCGGCGACCCGGGCGCGGAAGAGGAGACGCAGGAGCGCGGAGGTGGAGCGGGGGATGGTGAGCCATTCGCTGCTGTGGGAAATCGCTTTCTCCGCATAGCGGCGGGCGGTATTTCCCAGAAACAGGAAGGAGTCCACGGAGCTCTGGTGCCCGGCGATGAGGTCGGGAATGTCCATGATCGCCTGGTAGGGGAAGGGGACAGGGGTGATGTCGATAAATTCTTTTTCGATAAATTGCACGATATCCGCCAGGATTTCCTGGGGAACCACGACGCCGATACGAAGCATGGGGGACGCCTCCTTTTTGATTTAGGGATAGGGGAGATTAGGGGGATAACGCTATCGGTTTTGTAGTCGGTAGTCAGTGGTCGGTAGTCAGTGGCTGGAGACAACTGGAGGTGACCACGAAGTGGTTTAGTAATCAGGACGCATTTTCCGCTATTTCCACATACGGGATAACTGCTATGTTGGGATGGAGGTAAACGCGCCCTGACTACCGACTACCGACTACCGACTACTAAGCCTCTGGCGGTACGCGCACCAGCTTTTGTACATTGAACCTTCCCTATCCCATTTCAGACATAATAAAGGTCTATTAAGGACAACCATTTTTTCATATCATAAACGCAAGCCAAGAAAAAGTAAATAGCAAGTTGTGAGAGACTTGCCGGGCGAGGGAGCCTCTGTGAAAGACGTGACTGGGATGTCTTTTCATAGGGCTTTTTTTGTACCATAAGCTGGCCGCGACGGGAAACACGGCGGGCTTATAGGAGAAGAGGAGGTATGTTATGGGCTTTTTGAAAAAGCTGCAAAGCGAGAACAGGTATGTTGTATTTTTCTTCCTGTATATAGGGTTCTGTATATCCTATATCGACCGCAGTGCCATCGGGCTGGCGCTGCCATCTATTTCCAAGGATTTCAATCTGGCGCCTACGGAAATGGGCGTGGTCATTTCTGCATTCTTCATCGGCTACTCGATCATGCAGATCCCCGGCGGGTGGCTGTCTGACCATTTCGGTTCGAAGACGGTCATCATCGTAGCACTGACTCTGTGGTCCATCTTCACCTTCACCACCGGTCACGCATCCACCCTGGCAGGGCTGCTGTTCTTGCGATTCGTATTCGGCCTCTGCGAAGGTCCTTATGCAGGTTCCTGCTACCGCGCAATCGCTGAATATTTCCCCCGCGAACTTCGCCCGGCATTCACCACCGGCATTCTTTCCTCTAACTACATCGGTTCCGCTTTGGCACCGGTCGTCATCGTACCGCTGATCCTGTGGTTCGGATGGAGAGGCATGTTCCAGGTACTCGGCGTTGTTGGTCTGGTTTACATTTTCTTCTACGCTGCTTTCGTTAAACAGACGAAGCCGAAAGAAGAAACCAAGGAAGCCAAAGGCAGCAAGACGAAATATTTCCTTCGCCTCATGAAGTTCTCCCTGGTTTGGAAACTGGTGCTCTGCGCTTTCTGCATTTCCTGCATCAACAAAGGCCTCGATGCCTGGATGCCGACGTATCTCATCGCTGAACGTGGCATCAACCTGAAGGCTGTCGGCTATCTGACACCAATCCCATTCATCGCTTCTTTCCTTTCTACCGCTATCTGCGGCTGGGTGATGAATAAGTATTTCGATAAGAAGGAAAACTGGATGATCGTCATCTGCGCTGCTATGACGGCTATCTTCCTCTACTTCATGTATAACGCTGAAACCATCATGTGGGTCGTTATCTTCCAGTGCGGCGTGTATTTCTTCAAAGCTTGTATCCTGGGCACCGCAGTGGCTATTATCCTGAAAATCGTCACCGGCGCCATCGCAGGCTCCGCTTCTACCTTGATTAACATGGGCGGTCAGGTGGCCGGCTTCATCTCGCCGATGATCATGGGCTACCTGGTATATGCTTTCAATGGTTCCTTCAATGCGGTATTCTACTACCTCATGGGCGTGGCAACACTCTGCGCACTGAGCGCACTCTTGATTCCAAGAAGAACAGAAGACGTACTGGACCTGGAAAAATAAGAATTTTGGAAAAACGCAGGTCGAAGGAGCTGCGTTTTTCTTTTGGGAATTAGTAATCGGTAGCTAGTAGTCGGTTGCTGGAGTCAGCAGGAGGTAATAGCGACCGCGAGATTTGGCAGTTAGTAATCCGTAATTAGTCGTCAGTAGTCGGGGCGCGTTTGACGCCAACCTGACATAGCAGTTATCCCGATATGTGGAAATAGCGGGAAATGCGTCCCGACTACCGACCACCGACTACCGACTACAAAACCGATAGCGTTTATTTCCCTACTTAACCAAGGAGGATAAAATGAAAATTTCTAAAGCCGTAATCAGAAGAATGAGCCTGGACTTCAAAGTGGGCTTCCGCACCAGCTTTGGCCTGTCCACCACGAAAGATTTCTCTATCGTCGAACTCCATGACAGCGATGGCAATGTAGGCTATGGCGCCTGCTCCGCCTTCATGCGTCCCTGGTACAACGAAGAAACCACCATGGGCGCTCTCTTCGTCATCAAAGAATACTTGATCCCTTCCCTCTTCGAAGCGGGGGATTTCAAAGACCCGGAATGGTTCTTCGACCACACCAGCTGGATTCGTAGAAATCGCATGGCTCGAGCTTCCGTGGACTGCGCTCTGTGGGAACTGTACTCCAAAGAACTGGGCATCCCGGAATACAAAGCACTGGGCGGCGTGAGAAATGAAGTGGAAGCCGGCGTTTCCCTCGGCATCGAAGACACACCGGACAAACTCCTCAAAACCATCGAGAAATACATGGCACAGGGCTACCGCCGTGTGAAATGCAAAATTAAACCGGGCTACGACATCAACTACCTCCGCGCTGTCCGCAAGGAATACGGCGACATTATGCTCATGGTCGATGCGAACTCCGCTTACACACTGAAAGATATCGACCTCTTCCGTGAAATGGACGAGATTGGCCTCCTTATGATCGAGCAGCCACTGGCGTCCGACGACATCGTGGATCACCGCCACCTGCAGCAGGCAATCCAGACCCCAATCTGCCTGGATGAAAGCATCGATAGCGTAGACGATGCCAGAAAAGCCATCGAGCTGGGCAGCTGCAAGATCATCAACATCAAAGTGGCTCGCGTAGGCGGCCTCACCGAAGCTAGACGCATCCAGCAGTTTGCCGGCGAAAGAGGCGTATTCTCCTGGTGCGGCGGCATGGTCGACGACGGCGTAGCAAGAGGCCACAACATGGCAGTCGCTACCCTTCCATACTACAGATACCCGAACGATATCCCCGGCAGCGACCGTTACTACGCCGATGACATCGTGACCCCGTCCACCTTCATCGACTCCCGCGCCATGATCCAGCTCCCCGACCTCCCCGGCACCGGCTTCGAACTGAACCAGGAAGTGGTGGAACGGAGAACACTGGAGAAGTGGGAATTTGTGAATAAGTGATTTTTAGGGGTAAGAGGTTTTAGGGATAAGGGATAGGGGATAAGGGATAGGGATGCGCTTAGCGGCTTCGTCGATTTGCATTCTTCTCTGAAGAAGGTGGCCGCCAGGCCGGATGATGCCGAAGCTGCCTTTACCGGCTTTCCCGTGGTACATCACTGCTCATTTTCAGTGAGGCATCACCTGCCCTACGGGCACCCTCTTCAGAGAAGAGGGCTTGACACGGGCCAACCCCCACCCTTCGGGCCCTCCCCTTTCCAAAGGAAGGGGTTTAGAGAAAGGAAAATGCGCCTTATCCCTTATCCCCGATCCCTTATCCCTCTACACTCAACGTCTATCACCTACATGTTATATACACAGAAAGAGGCTATCATTATGGATATCAAAGAAAAAGCATTTTCCTGGGTGGATGCCCACCGGGATGACATGGTTGATTTGTGGAGACAGATGGTCTCCATCGACTCCGGTATCGGCGTGAAAGAAGGGGGCATGGAAATCGGAAATCTCTGTGCTGCCCGTCTGGAAAAATTGGGATTCTCCATCCGCCGCTACTCCTTCGAAGAATGTGGCGACACCATCATCGGCGAAAGAGGAGACCTGTCGAAACCCTACGTGATCCTCATGGGCCACATGGACACCGTATTTCATAAAGGCGAAGTAGAGAAGCGCCCCTTCATCATCAAAGACGGCAAAGCCTACGGCCCTGGCGTTCTCGACATGAAAGGCGGCGACACCATCGCCCTCTCCGCTCTCGAAGCGCTGCACGATGCGGGCTATGATTTCCCCTGCAAAGTCATTTTCGTAGCCGATGAAGAACCGGCACACTGCTACTCCAACAACCCCGAAGTCATCAAAGCCGAATCCAAAGGCGCGAAATGCGCATTCAATTTCGAAACCGGCTTCGTGGATCACGACATCACCGTACAGAGAAGAGGCTGCTGGCGCTTCATCATCGAAACCTTCGGCCGCGGCTGCCATGTAGGCAACGACCCGGAAAACGGCAGAAGTGCGATTCTGGAAATGTCCCACAAGATCATCGAAATCGAAGCCCTCTCTGACCTGTCCAAAGGCTACAATGTCAATGTAGGCACCATCACCGGCGGCACCGTGGCAAACGCAGCACCGGCATACTGCCGCGTGGAATGTGATTTCCGCTACATCAGCCATGACGACCTGCCCATGCTCCGCGAAAAAGTGAATGCCATCGTGAATAAAGTCTTCGTCAAAGACGTGACCACGAAAATCACCGACACCTTCGGCTTCGATGAAATGGAACGCACCGAAGGAAATATGCAGCTCCTGGAAGTGGCGAAAGAAGCAGCCAGAGAAAGCGGCCTCCCCGTGCCGGGACCGAAACTCTGCGGCGGCGGCTCCGACGCAGCCTACACCGTACAGGCCGGCATCCCCACCCTCTGCTCCATCGGCGTAGAAGGTGCCAGAAACCACACCGTAGAAGAATGGGCTGACGTAGAAAGCCTCTTCACCCGTGCGAAACTCATGATCGCTATCCTTCTCAAGGTGACGAAATAAGAAATTTGCGGTATGATTATAGAAATTTTACATTCTAAAGGCTCTCCTTCGCAGGAGGGTCTTTAGATTTTTCTGCTATATGAAGGCATGCTTACCGCTATCGGTTTTGTAGTCGGTAATCGGTAGTCAGTAGTCAGGGGTTGGAGGCAGTTGGGAGTAATAGCAAAAGCGAGAATTGGAGGTTTGTAATCAGTAATTAGTAATCAGTAATCAGGGCGCATTTGCCGCCATACTGACATAGCGGTTATTACGATATGTGGAAATAGCGGGAACTGCATCCTGATTACTGATCACTAATTACTGACTACTAAAACCAATAGCGGCGACATTTCCATGTTGTATCGGCGTCAAACGCGCCCTGACTACCGACCACGAAACCACCAGCGGTAAGTAATCTATATTTCAAAGGAGGCAACTCATGCAAAACATCGAATCCCTTTTCACAAAAGTTGATGAAAATAAATCTGCCATGGTAGAGACCTGGCGGGCACTGGTAGACCGGGACTGCGGCTCTGGAAATAAAGCCGGCGTCGACGCCGTGGGGAAGGACATCGAAGATTTCCTCACAGGTCTCGGCTTTTCCGTCCGTTTCCACGAATACGAACAGGCGGGCAATATGCTCGTCGCCGAAAAGGGCGACATGACGAAGCCCTTCGTGATTTTGACCGGCCACATGGATACCGTCTTTGCTGACGGCACCGCTGCCGCGCGGCCTTTCACCATCGAAGACGGCAAAGTCACCGGCCCCGGCGTCCTGGACATGAAAGGCGGCGTCACGATCCTTCTCTACGCTGTGAAATTCCTCACCGAAGCGGGCTATGACAAGTATCCGCTGAAAATCATTCTCGCCGGCGACGAAGAAGTGGCTCACGGAAAATCCGACGCTGTCAGCGATTTCCGCAAAGAAGCCAAAGGCGCCCTCATGGCGTTCAATATGGAAACCGGTTTCCTCAATAACAGCATCGTCATCCAGCGCAAAGGCGTGGCGCAGTATATGTTCGAAGTCACCGGCGTCGGCGCCCACGCGGGAAATAATCCCCAGGACGGCCGCAGTGCGGTGGAAGAACTGGCCCACAAAATCCTGGATATCCAGAAAGAAACGGACTATGAAGAAGGCACCACCGTCAATGCCGGCGTCATCGGCGGCGGCACCGTGGCGAACGCGGTCCCCGAACATGCCTGGTGTAAGGTAGACGTCCGCTTCTCCCAGCAGAAAGGCATCGAGCGAGTGGACAAGGATTTCAAAGAAATCGCCGCTCGCCAGTATGTGGATCACACCATCACCACACTCCGTCCCCTGGTGACCTTCCCCGCCATGGAACGCCTCCCCAGCTCCGAAGCCCTCTTTGAAAGAGCCCAGGCAGTGGCGAAATCCCACGGCTTCCCGGAAATGAAAGCCATCGCCGTTGGTGGCGGCAGCGACTCCGCCAACCTCACCGCCGTAGGCATCCCCACCCTCTGCGCCCTGGGCGTGAAAGGGGAATTTAACCATACCGAAAGAGAATGGGCAGAAGAAGCGTCGCTCTACGAGCGCTGCAAGCTGCTCATGGCGCTGTTAGT
>CAVHZP010000068.1:0-9014 GCA_963640485.1 bacterium
TCGGCATGCATTTAAAGCGCGTAGCCGTGCCGGTTCGTTTGGAAAATAATCACATTGGCGAAGCTCTTGTGGTAGGCGCCAAGACCCGCCCGCCGCTCATCGGGGGAGAGAGGGCGCACTATAATAGAGAATAGTGGGGCTGGAGGTTTAGTAGTCGGTGGTCGGTAGTCAGGGCGCATTTGATAATTATCATCACATAGCGGATTTGTTGCTATGTGGGCGTGGCGTCAATCACGAACCGACTACCGACCACCGACTACAAAATCGATAGCGTTAAGCATCCCTAAAGCAAACTCAGCCTTTACTTATGAGTAAATTGTGCTATACTATCTTTGTTGATGCATTGCATTGGCGCGTTTAAGTGAATATGGAAACTCGCGGAATGGGTTTGGGTGTATATTCCATCAGGAAAATACATACTAAACCCATTTTTCTATATCATTCAGGAATTCATGGATGATTTAGGTGAATTGTTGTATTCTGCGTGGTACAATAGGAGCATCAATTTTGATAAGCAGTGCTAAATGGTTTAAAGTTCGATGTGCAGGTGGCGGCTAACGCGGCCTGACTACTGACTACCGATTACCGATTACTAAATCACTACCGAAAAACATAAGGAGAACGAAGGGAGCTTTATAATGAAACATTTAAAAGAAGACAAAGCGGTATATGAAGCGATTCAGCAGGAACTGACCCGCCAGAGAAACAAATTGGAAATGATTGCTTCTGAAAACATTGTCAGCTACGCAGTCATGGAAGCCCAGGGCAGTGTCCTCACGAACAAATACGCAGAAGGCTATCCGGGTAAAAGATACTACGGCGGCTGTGAATATGTAGATGTGGTAGAACAGCTGGCTATTGACAGAGCAAAGGAACTTTTCGGCGCTGACCATGTCAATGTACAGCCGCACTCCGGCTCCCAGGCGAATTTCGCTGTATACTACGGTTTGCTGAAACCGGGAGACACCATGCTGGGCATGAACCTCACCGATGGTGGCCACCTGTCCCACGGCAGCCCGGTCAATATTTCCGGTAATTATTTCAATGTAGTTCCTTACGGCGTCAGAGAAGACGACGAACTCCTGGACTACGACGCTATGGAAAAACTGGCGAAGGAAGTACAGCCGAAGATGATCATCGGCGGGACCAGCGCTTACTCCCGCATCATTGACTTCGAAAGAATCGCAGCCATCGCTCACGAAGTGGGCGCCCTCTTCATGGTGGATATGGCGCACTTCGCAGGCCTCGTAGCCGGCGGTGAATATCCGAGCCCGGTGCCGTGGGCAGATATCGTGACCACCACCACCCACAAGACCCTCCGCGGTCCGAGAGGCGGCATCATCATGTGCAAAGAACAGTATGGCAAAGCCATCGACAAGGCCGTATTCCCGGGCATGCAGGGTGGCCCCTTGATGCACGTCATCGCTGCCAAAGCTGTGGCATTCGGCGAAGACCTCTCCGATGATTTCAAACAGTATGCAAAACAGATCAAGAAGAACGAAAAAGTTCTCTCCGACGAACTGCAGAAGAATGGCATCCGCGTTGTTTCCGGCGGTACCGATACCCACGTGCTCCTGGCCGATATGAAAGCCATCGGCATCACCGGTAAAGTGGCACAGACCGTGCTTGATGAAATCGGCATCACTGCCAATAGAAATACCATTCCTTTCGAAACTCTCTCTCCATTTGTTACCAGCGGTATCCGTCTCGGCTCCCCGGCCCTCACCACCCGCGGCTTCAAGGAAGACGATTTCAAAGAAGTGGCAGACATCATTTCCCTGGTTGTCAAGAATCCGGAAGATGCAGCCATCAAAGCGGACTGCGCAAAACGCGTACAGGCTCTGTGCGTGAAGTATCCGCTCTATGCTGATCTGTAATTTGGAAATAGCAGGTTGTAGCCTTGGGCGCTATCGGTTTAGTAATCGGTAGTCAGTGGTCGGTAGTCAGGGCGCATTTGATGCTAGCCCTGAAAGTGCTCTGACCGCTAACCTGGCAGCGCTATCTTTCTCTCTAACAAAAAAGGTCGCAAGAAACAATTTCGTTTCTTGCGACCTTTTTATTAGAGGGGAGAACAACGCTATCGGTCTGGTAATCAGTAATCAGGCCGCGATTACGTCCGCTTCCACATGGCGGTAATTGCGATATGGGGAGGATAGCGTCAAATGCGCCCTGACTACTGACCACTGATTACCGATTACTGATTACCGACCACCGACTACTAACCCCCTGGCCTTATCATCGACCAATTCAAATTCCCATAGACAAACGCCCATAAATACGGTATCATATCTTAGATGGAGAATCGCTCGTTTCTTTAGGAATCCGCGGTTCCCACGAGAAAGCGGTGATATATTGACAGAGAGCATGATTTCAGATTTCCTGAAAGAGGAAGGAATCGATGGCGCTTTCATCCAGAAGGATGAGAACTGCCGCTACATCAGTGGTTTTACCGGTTCCGACAGTTATCTTTTTCTGACGCCGAAGGAGTCTTATCTTTTGACTGACAGCCGGTACACGGAGCAGGCGAAGGAAGAGGCGAAGGGATTCACGGTGGTGAATTACGCCGGGAAGTTATCGGAGAAGATGGCGGAGCTGGCGAAGAAGCACGAAGTGAAGAAGCTGGGCGCCGAGTCTTTGCTGACCTATGAGATGTACCTTTCGCTGCACAAGGTGATGCCGGAGGTGGAAGTTTTGATTTCCAAAGTAGACCGGTTGCGGCAGATCAAGAGCGCGGAGGAACTTTCGCTGATCGCTGAGGCTTGCCGTATTTCCGATGTAGGCTTTGAAAAGACCGTTCCTTATATCAAAGCAGGAGTGAGCGAGGCGTCGCTTCGCACGGTCCTGGAATGTGCTATGCTGGAGGCCGGTTCGGAAGGGAAATCTTTCGATACCATCGTGGCTTCGGGATGGCGTTCGGCGTATCCCCACGGTACGGCAACGGAGAAACTTTTGGAGGAGGGGGACCTGGTCACTTTCGACTTTGGTGCTATTCACAAAGGCTATCATTCAGATATCACAAGGACCGTAGCGGTGGGAGAAATTTCCGATCGTCAGCGGTTTATCTATGACTCCATTCTCGGCTGCAATGAACATATCGAGTCGTTTTTGAAGGCAGGCTATAAGGCCTGTGACGTGGACAAGGCAGCGCGGGATTTCCTGAAGGAAAGAGAGCTTGACGGCTATTTCACCCATGGATTGGGACATAGCGTAGGGCTGGAAATCCACGAGGGTCCGACGCTTTCGCCGCGAGATGCATCGGTTTTACAGGTCGGCATGACGGAGACTGTGGAGCCGGGAGTCTATATCCCCGGAGTTGGTGGAGTCCGTATCGAGGATACGGTTGTTATACAAGAAGATGGTATTTCTATCTTGACAAAATTCCCAAAGAAATTTTTAAGAGTGTAGTAGGAGGAAAAGTAAATGATTTCTAGTAACGATTTGCGCCCGGGCATTACCGTAGAATTGGATGGACAGGTTTGGCAGTGCATTGAATTCCTGCATGTAAAACCGGGTAAAGGCGCTGCTTTCGTACGTGCTAAGCTGAAAAACCTGCAGAGTGGCTCTGTAGTAGAACGTAAATTCAACGCAGGTATTAAACTGCAGCCGGCTACTGTAGAACGCAAAGCTATGCAGTACCTCTACGAAGCTGATGGCTCCTACTGCTTCATGGATAACGAAACCTACGAACAGATTATGCTGAACAAAGAACAGCTCGGCGACAAGATCAACTTCCTGAAAGAAGAAATGGAATGTAATGTCGTATTCTTCAACGGCACCATCATCGGCGTAGATATTCCGAACTCTGTAGAACTGAAAGTCGTTCAGACCGAACCGGGCATCCGCGGCGATACAGCTACCGGCGGCTCCAAACCGGCTACCATGGAAACCGGCTATGTGGTTTCCGTACCGCTCTTCATCAATGAAGGCGAAATGCTCCGCATTGATACCCGTACCGGCGCTTACATTGAACGTGTAAAGTAATTTTGTATGGAAACTGCAGAAGTCAAGAATGACCTGGGTACCATTCGCGTGGCGGACCAGGTCATTGCAGTCATTGCCCGGGAGACGGCGCTCCATGTAGAAGGCGTGTATGCCATGGATGACCGTTTCTCTCATGGTATTTCCGCGGTCATCAGTGATGCAGAAGCCGAAGGGGTCCGGGTGTCTATCAAGGGTTCGGAGATTGTGATTAATCTTTACATCGCCGTGGCCCATGGGGACCGGATCCCGGCTATTGCTTTGCAGCTTCAGGAAGCAGTCAAGGAAAGCGTGGGAGATTCCACGGGTCTTCGCGTGAGTGCAGTCAATGTCAATGTGGAACGGATTGTTTTCCCGGATGGGAAATAAAACGTAAAGGAGTGGGGCTATGCTATCTGAGGAAGAAGTGTACCAGAAGATCGAGGAGGCCCTGCTTGCTGTGCCGGCGGTTTCTCATTTCACGGCGGACGGTTTCCAGTACCTTATGCAGGGGATCAGTCAGGCCTTCGGTTTCAAAGCCCATCGGGGGCTCATGATACGGAGCCAGAAGGACGGTAGTGTGAGAGTCGGGGTGTCCCTGGCGCTCCACAAGGGCTGCCAGGTGAATGAGACGGCGCGCTATATCCAGATGGTGGTGAAGAATACCTTCGCCTCCGCCCGGGAAGAGCCGGTAGATACCATTGATGTGACCATTACTGAATTTGTAGAGTGAAAGAGGCTAAGATGAGAAGAGATGCCAGAGAGTATGCACTGCAGGTGCTGTATTCCAGAGAATTGAATCCGGAATCGGAACCCATTGATGCAGAAAATCTGAATTTAACAGAGAAAGACAAGGCCTTCGCAGCGTCCTTGGTGGAAGCAGTGAAGGATCACCCGGAAATTGATGAAGTGATCAAGGCTCATCTGAAGAATTGGTCTCTCCAGCAGCTGAATACGGTGGATAAGAATATCCTCCGTCTGGCGATCGCGGAATTTACCTATTCCGGAGAGGATCGTTCCGATAGAAATGTAATCATCGATGAAGCAGTAGAGATGGCCAAAACCTATGGCGGTGAGAAATCCTACCGCTTCATCAATGGTCTTTTGGATCATGCATTGAAAGGATAAATATATGCGGTTTCTTGGTATCGATACCAGTTGCTACACCACGTCAGCGGCTGTATACGATTCATCCGAGGGACTTTTGGGGGAAGAACGAATCGTTTTGACTGTGAAGGCAGGAAATCGGGGATTGTCCCAGTCCAATATGGTTTTCCAGCACGTGAAAAATCTTCCTATACTCCTGCAGAGGCTTTCTCCTTTGCTGCAGGATCTGAAAGGCATTGGCGTTTCAGCATTTCCACGGAGGCGGGCAGATTCTTATATGCCCGCCTTTCTTGTTGGCAAAGGTTTTGCCGAAGCGCTGGCCGCCTCCCATCATGTCCCTCTCTACATCTGGAGCCACCAGGAAAATCACGCCCTGGCGGCAATCCGGGAGGTGCCGTCCCTGTGGGGCGCGCCTTTCTATATGATGCACATGTCCGGCGGCACGCAAGATGTGCTGGCGGCGACCTGGCAGGGAAATGCCATGGAAATCGAGGAACTGCTCACTTCGAAGGACATCACCGCGGGGCAGATGATCGACCGCGTCGGCGTGGCGCTGGGACTTTCCTTCCCTTGTGGGAAGTGGCTGGAAATATTGGCGGAAAGCGGCGATGAGTCTTATAAAATTCCTCGCAGCTCTGTGAAAGGGGCTTTCAGTTTCGCCGGCCCGGAAACCAAAGTGCAGCGGGATATAGCAAAGGGCATTTATCGAAAAGAAGATATCGCGAAGGGTGTCTTGGTGCATATCGGGCGGGCACTGGAGAAAGAGCTTCTGGCCTATCCATTTATAGAGGGACGGCCTTTTATCGCCGTCGGCGGTGTCATGGCGAACCGGTATCTTCGCGGAAAGGTAGAGGAAATCTGCGAGAAGAAGGGGCTCCTGCCTTATTTCGCAGATCCGAAGTACAGTAGCGACAATGCCAGCGGCAACGCGTTTGCGGCGTACATGGCATGGAAAAGTGAGAAAGGAGAGGACCTATGCTGAAGGAAATCATGAAGGCACGGCAGGAGGAAATCAATGGACGTCTGGCGACGCTTTTAGAGAGCGATTCCCCGGCTCATCAGAAACTCTTTGACGCCATGAATTACAGTTTGCGGGCCGGTGGCAAGCGAATCCGTCCTTTCTTATTTCTCCTGGTCCTCGAACTTTTTCACAAGGACTGGCGAAAGTATATGGACATTGCCTGCGCTCTCGAGTGCGTGCACACCTATTCCCTTATTCACGACGATTTGCCCGCCATGGACAATGACGACTACCGCCGCGGGAAATTGACGAACCACAAAGTCTACGGCGCTGGCATGGCGACCATGGCAGGCGACGGGCTTTTGACTTACGCTTTTGAAATCCTGACATCGGCCGAGGAAATCCCGGCGGCGCTTCGCTGTGAGCTGATTTCCATTTTGACAAAGGCCAGCGGCCCCATCGGCATGGTGGGCGGCCAGGCTCATGATATCGATTCCGAAGGAAAAATGCTCTCCATCGAAGACCTGCGGCTCATGGACCATTGCAAGACCGGTTGCCTTCTGATGGCGCCGGTGGACATGGCGGCAGTGATTGCAGAAGTATCGGAGAAAGAAAAGAAAATCCTCCATGACTTTGCAGCTCATTTGGGAATTTTATTTCAAATCACCGATGACCTCTTAGATGTGAATGGACACCTGGACGAAATGGGAAAAATGCCAAACCAGGATGCAGTGGATCACAAGTCCACTTATGTGACCATCCTGGGAAAAGAGGCGGCGGAGAGTCTGGCGAAAGAAGAGGCGGACGCGGCGAAGGCACTTCTGGCGGAGCTGCCGCTGGATACGACGGCGCTTCATGAACTGGTGGAAATGATTTTGGTGAGAACGAAATGAATCAGAAGGTAAAGAAAGAACGGCTGGACGTGCTCCTGGTGGAGCAGGGATTTTTTGACAGCCGCGAAAATGCAAAACGCCATATCATGGCGGGGATTATCCTGGTCAATGATGTGCCGGTGGACAAAGCCGGTACGAAAGTGCCCCGGGACGCCCGCCTTCGCATCAAAGGCCACGTGATGCCTTATGTGGGACGCGGCGGATACAAGCTGGAGAAGGCGATTAAGGCCTTTGGCATCGATATGAAGGACAAAGTGATGGCGGACATCGGCGCTTCCACCGGTGGTTTCACCGACTGCGCCCTGCAGAATGGTGCATCGAAAGTCTTTGCTATCGATGTGGGCACAAACCAGCTGGACTGGAAGCTTCGGAGCAATCCCCAGGTGGTTAATATGGAAAAGACCAATATCAAAGTGGTCACCGAAGAGACCCTGGGCGAACAGGTGGATCTGGTTTCTACTGACGTGTCCTTTATTTCCGTTCTGAAAATCATTCCCGCCGTGCAGTCCATCTTGAAAAAAGATGGTGCCATGGCGATCCTCATTAAGCCCCAGTTCGAAGCGGGAAAGGAAAAAGTGGGGAAGGGCGGCATCGTGCGGGATCCGGCGGTGCACGAAGAAGTGATTCGAGACACCCTCGCCGCTTTTGAAGAAGAAGGATTTTACACCTGGGACCTCACCTTCTCGCCAATCAAAGGAGGCTCAGGAAATATAGAATTCTTGGCGTACCTGAAATGGGAACAGCCGGAAACGCCGGTGGACGAAGAAAAAATCCGTAGTGTAGTGGAAGAGGCCCACGAGACCCTAAAGAAGGAATGAACCCATGAGAATCGGACTGTACCCCAATGTGGGAAAAGAGAAGTTATTTGCTTACCTGCCTTCGCTACTGGCGGCGTTGGAGAAGCGGGGGATTTCCTACCTCCTGCCACTTTCCATGAAAGAATCTCTGGTTGCCGGCGGCATAGAGACTGATGCTTATGGTAGCCTGGAAGAGCTGGGAAATACAGACTGCATTCTTTCCATCGGCGGCGATGGGTCCTTTCTGGAAACGGCGCGCACCTTCCGGGACTATCCGGTGCTGATGGCGGGGATTCATCTGGGAGATTTGGGATTTCTGAACAGCATCACGCCGAAGGATACGGAGAAAAGACTGGACCAAATCCTGGAAGGCCGCTACATGGAAGAGTCTCGGCTCTTTATTGATGCGGTGCTGAAACACAAAGACGGCAGCCAGGAACGGCTTCCCAGCGTCCTCAATGATGTGGTCATCGGGCACAACCAGATCGGTCGCCTCGCCCGACTCAAGGTGTCGGTGAATGGTCATCTCATTCAAGAATACGCTGCTGATGGCCTCGTGGTCTCTTCGCCCACCGGCTCCACCGGCTATGCCCTTTCCTGCGGCGGCCCGGTCCTGAGCCCCGGCGATGACCGTATGATTGTGGTTCCCATCTGCGCCCACGCGCTGCAACGCTTTGCTCTGGTGCTAAAAAGCAGTGACACTGTGGAAGTGCGGGCACCGGAACGGGAAAAGGATCTCCATATTTCCTTAGACGGTAACGAATCCAGAGAATTTTACAACACCGACCGGCTCTTCATGAAGGGAGTCAATAAACCCATCCGCTTCATTCGCTTCCTGGACCAGGATTTCTTCGGAACCATCACCCAGAAACTGGCGAGGAAGATTTACGAGCAAAAGTAAGAGAGGGAAGGGGCTGGAGTTTTAGTGTTCAGTAGTCAGTAATTAGTAATCAGGACGCGATTAAGGAAACACTGATTAAATCGCCATCTGAATTTCTGATCAGCCCAATGGTGCAAGACGAGGAGGAATTTCCCGCGCATACCGAAGTATGAAAGGGAAATCCCGACGAAGTATTGCGCCATTGGGCCAGAAAGTCAGATGAATAGCGATTTAATCAGTGTTTCCTTAACGCTATACCCACAGGGCGGTATTCTCGATATGTATGAATAGCGAGAAATGCGTCCTGACCACTGATCACTGACTACTGATTACTAAAACGATAACGTAAAGTATCGAGTTAAAGTAAAAAGACTTGTTTTTCCCCATTGACAAGTCTTTTTTTATTTGATAAGATAATC
>CAVHZP010000069.1:0-8995 GCA_963640485.1 bacterium
GCATCATCATAAGCTCCGAATTCCCTTGCTCCCCCTTCCCCTCGGTTGTATACTGTAATGATGGATAAATAATAATAATAAGCAGCTTTCTATAGTTGCATAAAGGAAGGTAAACCATGATACTATTTCACACACTTTGGAACGACATACTTCCGCTCCTGGTTTTCATCGGAGCCGGATGGATGCTGGACTCGAAATTCAAGCTCCAGATTTCCACCTACACCCGCTTCATCACCTACATCGTGATGCCCTGCTTTGTATTTTTCAGCGTGTACAAATCCCACTTGGGCGAGGCAGAGCTCATCGTCCTGCCCGCGGCGCTTCTGCTGCTGGCTTTGCTCCTGGTCCTCTCCGGTGTCCTCTCGAAATTCACCGCCGGAAATGCCGGCGATTTCGTGGCGGCGTCCAGTTTCTGCAACTCCGGCTACCTGGGGGCAGTCTTGATGTTCCTCCTCTTCTCCCACGCGCCGTACCTGGTGGAAGGGAAGGCGGCATACCTCGATGACGCCATGGGCATCATGGCGCTCCTCATGACTTTCATGAACATAGCCTTCCATGGCATCGGCGAAGTCCTGATTTCCACTGGAAAGAAATCCATCGCCTCTGCCTGCATGGGAAACCTGAAAGCGCCAGTGCTCTACGCCGCGGTTCTGGCGGTCCTCATCAAGAGCACGGCTTTCCCCCTGGAAGGCACGTTCCTCTATCCGGTCTTCCACCACTTCACCGGCGCCTTCGTGGTGCTCACCACCATTTCCATCGGCGTCCTGGCGCATCGCTATCACAAGGTGCGCCTCACCGCGTCCCTGTGGGGCTCCGCACTGCTGAAACTTTTTATTTCTCCTGCCATGGCCCTGGGCATCATCTACGGCGTCGGCGGCTTCTCGCCTCTGGCGAGCCAGGTCTTCCTGCTCTACGCGGCGATCCCCACCGCCATTTCCCTCATTCTTTTTGATGACACTAGAGACTCGCTGGTGCATCCCGTGGTTTTCCAGATGCTCCTCTCCTTCTTCACCTTGACCCTCGCCATCTGCCTGGGGCAAATTCTATTTCCTGTGACTGCGTAAGGAGGGATCGTCATGGCATTTTTACAAATCATTTCCGACAACATCCTGCCACTCCTGGTCTTCGTGGGCATCGGCTACCTGCTGGACCTGCGCTTCAAGCTGGACCTGCTGTCCCTCAATAAGCTCACCTTCTTCATCGTGCTCCCCAGCTTCATTTTCTACAACATCACCGTTTCCGAGCTGGATATGGCGATGCTGAATGTCTTCTTCCTGTGCTTTGGTCAAATGTTCCTCATCGCCCTCATCGGCTGGGCCTACGGGAAATTCCGCGGTCTCCCCGCCGCCAAGATCGAAGCGCTGAAAAATGGCACTATGTTTTCCAATAACGGAAATATCGGCGTCGCCTTGATCGCTCTCGTCTTTGGCAACGCCCCCTACATCGTGGACGGACATACGCCCTACCTCACCGAAGCCAGTGCCTGCGCCACCATCATGCTGGTGCAGATGAATATGACCCTGAACACCCTGGGCCTCTACCAGGCAGGTAAAGGGAAACTCACCCCCAGAGACGCTCTCTCCGTGGTCTTCCACATGCCCGTCATCTACACCCTGGTACTGGTCTTTGGCATCAAATTCTCCGGCTTCGACGTGACCCAGCTCTTCATCTGGCCGGTCTTTGAAAACTGCGCCAACGCCCTCGTGGCCATCGTCATGACCGCCCTGGGCATGCAAATCCACCGCAGCACCATCGTCTTCAAAGACATCGACGCCTGGGCAGGCTGCTTCATCCGCCTCGTGGTGGGGCCACTCTGCGGCTGGTTCTTCATCGCCCTCTTCGGCCTCTTCGGCGCCGACTTCTCGCCCACCATCAAACAAACCATCCTCATCATGTCCTCCGTCCCCGCCGCAGTGAACTCCGTCCTCTACGCCGTGGAATTCCACAACTACGAAGACTTCGCCACCGAGCTCGTCATGATGAGCGTCTTCCTCTCCTGCATCACCATGACCGGGACCATCTACATCGCAAGAATGCTCTTCCCGGTGTGAGACTAGCGCTACTCCCGCTAGTGTATACATAGTGCTGTAGCTCCTAGCTCCTAGCTACTGGCTGCTAGCTGCTAGAAGCCGCAGCGACATGAATGCACTGGCGGCGCGCAGCACCGATCCCCCAAAACTATGATTTCCCCCTCCCCCACAGAAAGGAAATCGACTCATGGAATACCTGACCCTTGCCCTCTTTTGCCTCGCCCTCTTTGCCTGTCTCCTCTTCGACGTGTCCATCCTTTGGGCACTCCTGGCGGGGCTTTTTATTTTCTTCGCCTACAGCTTGCACAAAGGCTACTCCTTCCTGGAAACGGTACAATTCTCCCTTTCCGGCGTGAAAACCGTGAAGAATATCCTCATCACCTTCTTCCTCATCGGCATGCTCACCGCCCTTTGGCGAGACGCTGGGACCTTGCCGGTGATCGTCTGCTTCGCCGCCCAGTTCATTCACCCCGGCATTTTCCTTCTCATGACATTTCTCCTAAACTGTCTCATTTCCTTCCTCACCGGTACCGCCTTCGGCACCGCCGCCACCATGGGCGTCATCTGCAGCACCATGGGCGCCGCCCTGGACATCTCGCCCCTCTTCATCGGTGGTGCCGTGCTCTCCGGCGTCTACTTCGGAGACCGCTGCTCCCCCGTCTCTACCAGCGCCCTCCTCACCGCCACCCTGACGCGGACAGATATTTTTGAAAATATCAAAGGGATGCTGCGCACCGCGGCGATCCCCTTCCTCCTCTCCTGCATCCTCTACACCGCCATGGGACTCCTCTCCCACAGCGGCGAAACAGCCCCGGACCTCACCGCCGTCTTCAGCCTGGACTTCACCCTCTCCCCCTGGGCCGTCCTTCCCGCCCTCGTACTCCTCGCCCTCTCCCTCTGCAAAGTGAACGTGAAAGCCGCCATGACCGCCAGCATCGCCACTGCTCTTCCCATTTCCATCCTGCTGCAGCACACCCCCATAGAAACCATCCCCGCCCTCCTTCTCACCGGCTACACCGCGCCTCACAGCAAAGTCGCCATCATGCTAAACGGCGGCGGCATCACCTCCATCCTGAAAGTCGCCGCCATCGTCTGCCTCTCCTCCGCCTTCTCCGGCATCTTCCAAAACACCGGGCTCCTGGAAAATGTCAAACACGCCATACAAAAAATAGCAAAGAAGACAAATGCCTTCCTTGCCATCCTTTTCACATCCATCATGACCAGCATGATTGCCTGCAACCAGACCCTGGCTATCATACTCACCGACCAGCTTGCTAATGAAATAGAAACCGATAAAAAACGCTTCGCCATTGCCCTGGAAAACTCCGTCGTCGTTGTAGCGCCCCTCATCCCCTGGTCCATAGCCGGCGGCGTCCCCCTGGCTACCATAGAAGCCCCCACCGCCTCCATCCTCTTCGCCTGCTTCCTCTACCTCCTGCCCCTGTGGGAATGCGTGAGGAGAAAGTGATTGGTGTTCGGTGGCCGGGACGCAGTAAGCCCTCTTCTATTTCCTCACGTCCACTGTCTCGCCTTCCCCGTTTACCCGGCAATAGCAATCATCCTGAATCACCCGGCGGCGTTTGCCATAGTGATGGGTATCCCGATCGATGCCCTTGGGCTTGAATACCATGAGCATGATAGAGCCTGCCACGATGAGCGCACCACCTAGCCAGGAAGCGGGGGCCATCATTTCATCCCAGAACGCCCAACCGAAGAGGACGTGGAAGAGGATTTCGCTATACATCAGGAACGACACCACCAGGGAATTCACATGCTGGAAGGCCCAGGTCATGAACATTTGCGCCGACAGCGCGAAGAGCCCGAGGCCCACCACGAAGAACCAGTCCCAGCCCTTCGGCATGATCCAAGTCTCGCTACCGGAAATGGAAAGTCCCACAAGGATACTGAAAATCTGGAAATAGAAAACGATTTCCGTATTCGACTTGAATCCCTTCTCCGCCAACCGGCTGATGACGATGTACGCCGCCGCCGAGAAGAAGCCTCCGCCGATACCGAAGAGCGTGTACACATTGAACGCATTGAAATTCCAGATTTGCACCACGCACAGCGTCCCCACGGCAATGGCGAAGAGCCCGGGGAGCGCTTGCTTCGGCAGTCGCTCTTTCAGAAAAAGGGGCGACAGGAGGCACATGAAGAAAGCGGCCAGCTGCGAAAGGATTTGCGAATCCCCCAGCGTCAGCCCTTCGATGGAAAGGAAATAGAAAAAGAGCGCGATGCTCCCGAAAAGCCCGCGAAGGCAAAGCATCCACTTGTGCTGATTCGAGAAGAAATGCTCCTTCGTCTGCAAGCACAGGATTGGAATGAAGAACAATCCCACGATGCCACGGAAGAGCGTCATCTCCCCCGACGGCATATCCGGTAACCACTTCGCACAAGCGGACATAAAGGTAAAAGACAGGGACGCCAGGATGGTGGTGATGACCCCCATGGTGATGCTGCTCTTATTTCTCTTCGTGGAACGCAATGCCATTTGCAAACGCCGAAATGGCTGATAGTAGACTTCCTTCTTTTCCATGCTGATTCTCCTAATTGATATCCTATCTCATTCTCCTTATTTTAGAGCAATATGAATCTTTTTCAAGAAACAATTTGTAATTTATGTACGATATTGTTCTTTTTATAAAAAGTATATGAGGTGATATGCAAATTTACTTAGGGGACAGTTGGAAATGATATCATTCAGGGAGATAGTAATCAGTAGTCAGTGGTCAGTAGTCAGGGCGCATTTGGCGCGGATGCGTACAGGGAGGGTATATCCGCTATCGGATTAGTGGTCAGTGGTCGGTAGTCGGAGCGCGTTTAGCGCTGGCGCGTACAGGGAAGGTATAGTCGCTATAGAGCCACTAATTTAAATCGAAAAATCTGAAATCATAAGATTTTTTTCTTTTCTCCCAATAAAAAAACAGGCAGCTTTATCGACTTGCCTGTTTTTTCATTATTTCTTCAATTCTTTGAGCGCCATTCCAATCAATCGATCTGCCTGATCGGCCATGAAAAGGGGGATATTGAGCAGCGTGCCGTCGAGTTTCAGATTTTCCAGGGAGAAGCGCACGCGCAGGTGGATGTCATCAGCAAAGATTTCACTAAATTTCTGCAAGCTCTTTGCTTTGATATTGGTATCCGCCTTGACCTCTACAGGGATGATGTCGTTTTCCCTTTGCACAATGAAATCCACCTCATAGGGCGGATTGGTCTGAGACCAATAGCGAGGCGTATCAGGGAATTGGTTAATCAATGCCTGGAGAATATAATTTTCCGTCAATGCGCCTTTGAATTCCGCAAAGAGCCGACTCCCTTCCACAAAAATCGATGGCGCCAAGCGGGATTGGTGACGAAGGATTCCCACGTCGGCGAAATAGATTTTGAATGCCGAGACATCATCGTAAGCCGCCAAGGGGAGCTTGGGCGCACTGATACGATACACTTTATGCACCAGATTCGAATTCACCAGCCATTGCAGCGCGTCTTCGTACTCCCGGGCCCGGGCGCCTTCTTTTACCACTTTGTAAATGAATTTTTTATTTTCCCGCGCCAGCTGGGAGGGCAACGATTTCCAGATCATAGAAATCTTCTGAAATTCACTCGCCGTGGGATGCTTGGCGAAGTCTCGCTCATAGGCTTCGGTGACATCGGAAAGCACGCGCTCGGTGGCGCCAATGTCGTGGCTTTCTGTCCAGACCTTCACCGCTTCCGGCATGCCACCGATGATGAGATACATCTTGAGCTTTTCCCGCAGGATATCAAAAATGCCCTGCGGGATAGGCGAGAGTATGCTGAGGCTGTCCAGATAAGCTTTATAATTTCCACTGCCCTCGGCCATAAGAAATTCAGAAAAGCTCATGGGATGAATTTCCAGGAAATTCACCTTCCCCACAGGAAAGCTGGATGGCTTTGCCAGTGTGATGCCCAGAAGAGAACCGGCGCAAGCGATATGATAGCCGGGCGCATTTTCACAGAAATATTTGAGCGTATTCAGCACATCAGGAGAGTCCTGAATTTCATCAAAAATAACAAAGGTGTCCCCTTCGGTGATCACCTGGCCACTGATGAGACTCAGCTCCTGCAAGATGCGATGCACGTCTTTATTGATGGTGAAGAGCTGGCCGTACTCCTTGTGCTCGTCAAAGTTGAAATACGCCGTATGAGCATAATAGCGACGACCGAATTCCTGTAAGAGCCAGGTCTTCCCCACCTGCCGCACGCCTTTGAGAATCAATGGCTTGCGGCGCGGATCATTTTTCCACGCTTCCAGCTGCATAAACAGTAAACGTTCCATAGTTCTCGTCCCCTTATATAAAAGTGTGATTCTAATCACGTAATTCCGTATAAAAGTGTGATGAAAATCACACTTTTATATATTTTCATGTGTATTCTATCACACTTTTATATAAAAAGGGAGTAACAACGGCGAAATCCGGAAAATTCTCTAATTCCCTCACATCGAACCAGTGCCTACTGATTACTGCCCACCAATCTCATAAGGTCATTCTCTCAAATGAGCCCGCCGCCAAATGCGCCCCGACTACCGAGTACTGACCACCGACTCCAAAACCGACAGCGTCACTCCCCGCCCCGATTACACTTTAAACTTATATCCCACGCCCCAGATGGTGAGGATGTGCTTCGGGTCCGCCGGATTTTCTTCTACGGCTTCGCGCAGGCGGTTGATGTGCACGGGCACGGTGGCGGTATTTCCCAGGGAGTCCATGCCCCAGATGCGAGTGTAGAGGGTCTCGCGGCTGTGAACCACGTCTGCGTGGAGCATGAGAAATTCCAGGAGTTTGAATTCTTTGTTCGGCAACACTTTTTCCTCGCCACGGACGAAGACGCGGTGGGTGTCGGATTCCAGGGAAATATCGCCAATGGTGATGCGATTCTTTTCGTGCTGCTTGCCTTTGAGCCTTTCGTATTGCGCCAGCTGGGATTTCACTTTCGCCACCAGGACGCCGGGGGAGAAGGGTTTCTCGATGTAGTCGTCAGCACCGAAGCCCAGGCCACGGATTTTATCGATGTCGGTGCGCTTGGCTGTGACCATCATGATGGGCACGTCGATCTTGTCCCGGAGTTTCCTGCAAATCTGAAATCCGTCCATCCCCGGCAGCATGACGTCCAGAAGGATGAGGTCATAGTCCCCCGCCATAGCTTCGGCGAGGCCTTTGGTGCCATTCTCTTCCACGGTCACCTCGTAGCCGCTGACTTCCAGGTAGTCCTGCTCGATGGAAGCAATGTCGTCGTCATCTTCGATGATTAAAATCTTTTTTGTCATATGGGTCTCCTTTTTTGTTTAGCACTGCTACCGCCAGTGCCTACATGGTGGTAGCACGGTCAGAGAATTAGTAATCAGTAGTCAGTGGTCAGTAATCAGGACGCGTTTACCGCTTTCCTTAGGAAACCACTGATTTCTAAAACGATAGCGGTGTTCTTGTGAACGGGAAAACCGCCAAAAGCGCCCTGACTACTGATCACTAATTACTGATTACTAACCCGCAACCGCTATCCTTCACGAACAGGCAATCTCACTCTCACCACCAACCCATGGGGCTTAGCGTTTTCGATTTCCACCTGTCCCTTCATGAGGGTCGTGGCGCGGCGGACGATGGCCAGGCCCAGGCCGCTGCCGTTGTCGGTGCGGCTTCTGGCCTTGTCGGTGCGGTAGAAGGCTTCCTGCAAGCGGGAGAGATCTTCCTCCGGCACACCCTGGCCGTCGTCGGCGATGGTGAGAACGGCTTCGTTTCCTTCTTTCGCCAGGGAAATGGAGATTTCCACCATGTCCTCGGTTTTGTACTTGATGCTATTGGTCACCAGGTTCTCGATGACCCGCTCCAGCAGGAGAGGGCTCCCCTTGACAGGGACGTCGGCGGCCAGGTCCATATGGATGCGGGCGCCTTTCTTTTCCCAGGCGAACCGGTTCTCTTCGATAAATTCCGCCGTCAGCTCTTCCAGCTGCAATGGCTCCAGGGGCAGGGCCTTTTCACCGAGATCCATTTTCGTCAGCAGCAGGAGCTGCTCGATGAGGCGCTCCAGCACGTCGGCTTTCTTTTGGATCACCCGGAGGTAGCGCTCCTCTTTCTCCGGCGTGTTCGCCACGTGGTCGAGAAGTCCTTCCACGTAGGCTTTGATGGAGGTGAGTGGCGTGCGGATGTCGTGGGAAATGCTGGCGATGAGCTCTTTGCGCCGTTCCTCGTCCTGCTCCTTCTGCTGCAACGAATCCTGAAGCTTTCGGGTCATCAGGTTGAAAGCATCCAAGGCCGGCGTGAATTCATCATTTCCTTTATGCCGCAGCTGCACCGTCAGATTTCCTTCCTGCACCGCCTCGGCGCCCTGCTTCAACTCTTTCAGCGGTTTCAGAATCCGCCCGGTGATAAATCGCGCCAGGAGGTAGCTCACCAGAAGAATGAAGAGGAGGAGGGAAATCGCAATGAAACGATTGCTATTCCGGAACGCCGTCTCAATGGCCGCATCACTCCGCCCCGTGGGCTTGTGGGCCATCACGTAAAGGTGGTACGTATGGCCGCGGACCTGATTCCTTTCAAGGAAATTGTAATGCCCCAGCCGCGTGCGGCTATAGGTGCCGCCCTTCTCTGACAGGTCCAGCTCCTCCTGCACTTTCTTCTGCCGGAGGTCGTCCACCTCCGCCTGCATGGCGTCATTGCCGTAGCGGTACACCACCGCGCCGTCCTCATAGAGCACCACGTAGGTCTGCACCGGGTCCATGATGTCCATGACCCAGTGATCATCGTCCGGCGGATCGCCATGACGGAGGTTATGAAAAACCGCAGTGCGCATCACGTTCGACGCTACATGAAACTGGAAATCACTCTCCGCCATCACATGATTTCCACTCCTCGCGTACATATAGAGCCCGCAGAAGGAGGAAATGATCACAAACAGCGTCATCAGAAACGGCAGGATGCAGACAGTGATATGCGATAAAATTAAACTTC
>CAVHZP010000070.1:0-8947 GCA_963640485.1 bacterium
CAGCAGTCCCGTACCGTAGATGTACACGATAGCCATAGAGGACTGCGTGTTGCCTGTTCCGATGCTATAGCCCATGTCTTCGATTTTCTCTGCCGCTTTCTTCAGCAGTTCTTTCAGCTTTTCCATTTTCTACCTTCCTTTCATGGCCATCTTTCGAATGTCGGCCATCATCTTGGTGCCTTGCCCGTTGCCGCCTAACGTGTGATAGGCGGTGTAAATCTCTTCGGCGAGGGCTTCATCATCGTATGTGATGGCGCCCGCTGCGGTCGATTCTTTGTGAATGCGGCTCAGCTCCATTTTGAGCATCGCCCGCGTGCCGCTCTCCATGGCCTTCTGGCGGTCGGATAAGCTTCTCGACTTATTCCACGCCGTCCCCAGCACGAAGGCGCCCACGGCGTATGCGACTTGGAGGCTAAAGCCTAATACTGTACTGTCCATTCTTCCCCTTCTTTCAACTTGTGCAATTTCTGCACAACATGCATCGCGCGTTAATACCTTTATCCCGGATGTTGGAAATAAAGGTATCCGCACCATGCCTTTATGCTGTAAAGCTATCCCAACTTCTCCATAAGCTTAGCGATTCGCTCCGCCTCTTCGTTGTACGTCAGTTCCAGGTGGAGGGCGCTTGCCAGCTTGTGGATGAGCGCAGATTGTAAGCTGATGACTTCAGCCTGTGTCTCAATAACTTCTTCAAGCAACATATTCTTCTCCGGTAATTTCTTTGTACTCTTCCGCGGTAATCCATTTCCCTACAACGGCGTGGACCCGGGCTTTGCTCCAAAGGCCTCTTTCGTAATAGTCTTTTACTTTCTCATAGTTCTTGCTCATAGTTCCTCCTAGAGATCTGTGCCTGTCATAGCAGACAGGAAATCAATATCCGCTCTCGCTTGTTCGAGCTGTTCAGATAATGAGTTTACGTAGGTTTCGTTGAATTCCTCTTTGGTGAGGGTGCGTTCTTCGTATTCCCAGTGGGTGACTTCGTCTTCGGTGACTTCTTTGATGTTTCTTCTCTGATAAACCACAAGGCTACTTGCGGTGGTATCAAATTCTTTGGGCTTCTCTGCCTGAGAGCCGATGACTTCTTTCCAGTCCGTCATGGATGATTCTCCTTCTTTCTGCGTAAATGGCTTGCATGATTCTACTGTGGTTGGTTACCTTCCGTTTTAGTTCGTTGACGTCGAGTTTCTCCTTGATGTGGTTTTGGTAATAGGTGTATGTATCGGACGCGTGGATCCAGGATAGCCTTGATAGCATAGACGCGCCGTCGTGCCAGGTGATTCTTTTCTTCTTGCTTATCCGGTTCGCCTTCCCGCGAATGGCTTTCAGAAGAGACTTTCGAAGGGTCACTCTGTTGTGGTGGATGACGAAGCCTAGAGCGTTGACCGCTCTCCCTCTGACTTTGCCTTCTCGGTCTACATACTCGAAGCGGTAGATTTGCGCGGAGCGGTTCAAGATCAGGCGAAGGTTGTTCCGTAGATAAGAAGAACTGTTGTTCACTGCTTTCCTTAATTTTCTCTTGTTGGGGCTGACCATGAAGAGGTTATCGGCGAAGCGAAGGTATTTTACGCCTAAGGTTGCCGCGTAGTGGTCGAAATCCTTTAAGTAGAAGTTGAAGAACCAGGGGCTTGTGTAGTGGCCTAGCGTTAGCCCTTTGCCTGTCAGAAATCTTTTGGTAAGGCCCAGCCACAGAGGATCATCTATGGTTTCCCTTAGTTTGGATAGCAGGATTGGAATGTCTACAGAGCCGTAAGCGTGGTGCACGTCCAGTTCAGCTACGTAGATTTTGGAATTGGTTTGTGCCCATTTCTTTAATCTCTTGGCTGCGGCGTGAGGGCCGTATTTTCGGATATGGAGTTTACCTGTCCTATCTACTCTTCGGCTTTCCGGTAAGCACCCATAGACTTGCTCATATAACCCGTTTAGGACTACTTCTTTGAATGGCTCCATGAGTAGGTGGTGGAGGATTTGTTCCGGGCAAAACATGGGCTTCTCTATGGTTCTGAGTTTGTGATGCCTCCCGTCGAAGATTTGATGTTTGTTATCTTCTCTAGGTTGGTAGCGCGGATCAGTGACGCATCGGACAACGGTATCGTAGGTTTCATCGAAATTCTGGAAAGCTTTGATGATTTCTTTTCGATGAAGCTTCCCTTTGGCGGCGTCTAACATGCACTTCAACACGGTTTGTGGATTTAGAAGTTTTTGCAGAGGTTTCATTTTTCTTATCTCCTAGCGAGGGATTTCTCCCCCGCTCCTCTTTTCGGATTCATTTTCAGCAAGGGCTGAGGATTATGCGCGGCATTGGAAATAGATAAGGAAGGCCGCAGCCGTAGTTCCAGTTCGCATTCGAGGGCTCGTTGTTCACGTTCCAGGCAAAAGCGCCGCCCACGGCAGCTGCACTGTTCGCGCTGGACCCGGCTAGCAGGAAGCGAAGGCCGCGATGGCGCCGCGCATAACCCTTTGGTATTTAAATTCGATGGGGGAAGGGTCCCCCATACCCCCTCAAGAGGGTATATAAGAAAGGCCGCAGCCGTAGGCCCAGTCCGCATCCGAGGGCACGAGGCCCACGTGCCAGGCAAAAGCGCCGCCAACGGCAGCTGCACTGTGCGCGCTGGACCCGGCTAGCAGGAAGCGAAGGCCGCTGCTATTAAACCCACATTCGTCGGGGTAGTAGGTGGAGGTACTGCCGCTAACTTCCGTGGGGATTAATCCGTATTCGCTACAGGTGCATTTGCTGATCTGCCCCCAGCTGGTCCCGGTGATGGTGACTCCGGTATTGGTGTATCCGATGACGTCGTTGATTCTATAGCCGTTGCCTTCGGGGGTCATCTTAATGTACATTTGGCCGTTGTTGTAGATCGCCCCGGCGGTTCTATCCCACATGTCTCCCCAGAAGGCCTCAATATGGAAGACTTTCACCTGTACAGAGGAGCTGGAGGATCCGTAGAACTGACCTTTGTCTTTGAGGGTACCGGTGGTTAAAACGGAGCCGGAAGAGCCACTTCTACAGTTGCCGTTGCCGAATACAGCCTGGGTATTTGTAGACTTGCCCATGAGAACCAAAAGTGTACGGATGAGTTCTCGCTGACTGTAGGTGTGGATGTACCAGTTATCCCCGTTGGCTTTGGCGCCGGCGATTTCGTTTGTGGCGGTCATCGTGTTGGATCTACTCTGGCCGGAGAGAGAGCGGATCTTTGTAGCGCTTCCGGAGCCGCCGAACATGCTCCAATAGAAGTAGTCGGTGATGGTTCCGTCTGCTCTGGTGTGGGCGTAGGCTTTATAGTTTTTGTCGTACTGAATGTCGGAAATGATTTCGTATTCGTAGTTATCATCTTCGTAACGGTACACCCAGACAAGAGGGATAGAGGCCATAGCGTTACCGCCGTAGCTGGTGTTGGCTACATCTGAGGAGGTGCCGTCTTCTTTGTAGGCATAGTTATCGGGGTTCAGGTAGTAGTCTACGGTGCCGTCGTACTTGACCATGCAAGGTTTGTTTTTGGTGACGAACCATTTATCTCCCCAGGAGCCGTAGTTCATAACGCCGGTACTAAGGTTCACGGCCGCCGGAGTGAGGCCTACGGCGTCATAGAGGTATTCTACACGTCCATAGGGGTCGCTTTCGTTCTTGTTGATTCGATAGCCGTATCTGACGCCATGGGAAATCTCGATGGCGTAGTCTTTGATTTCCCCTACTGCGACGTCCACGTCTCTTGAAAAGACGCCGGATTTTTCAGCGTGTACTGTCCAGGTGCCCAGTTTAGGGATTTCGAATTCCCATGTGTTGTTTTCTGTTTCGGTAGCTGTGAGAGTCGTGGTGCCGTTGGTGGCGGTGACAGTACTGCCGGTTAACGTGGTAACAGTGATTTTAGGGAGCAGAGTCCAGCCGTTCTTTTCGATGGCCTCCTGGGTTCCCTTCTCGATGGCTTCATCCAAACCGATAACCTGCGCCACTTCAGTTTCGGGGTGGGATACTTCGTAGTTACCGGTGGTCGGATTGTAGGACTGCCAGGTTTCTTTATTTGCCATTGCTATTCTCCTTTCGCCCATACGTCGGCATCTGTTGGCTCGGTGGTGCTGGAGATGACTTTCCACACCGGTTTGTTAGAGCCGCCGGATTTGTTAATCAGGAATGTGGGTCTTGTGTTAATACTCAGGATTTCTTCGGCCATGGAGGAAACTTTGATTTTGTCTATCTTTCCCGTTTTCTCGCGGATGGCGTTTCCTATGGCCGTGAGGTTGGTACCAGAAACTAAGCCTTTCATATTTCCTCCTAGAATGATTCTTCGTCATAGTCCAAGATGGCAGCGATGGCATCAGAAATCTTTTGGTCGGTTTCGCTCTGGGCGTCGGTTAACTTCTGGTTCACTTCGTCCTTGGTGAAATAGGTTTCCGGGTCAAACTTGGTAGCCTCCTTGGCCACGTCGGCGTAGTGTTTGGCTTCGTCTACAAGGAGAAGGAATTCGGCATTGGCGCTATCGGTGTAGTTGTCCAGGCGCTCCATGGTCTCCTTTGTGTAGTTGCTCAAATATTCCTTACAGGCTTCCTCGGAGGTTTTAACATTCTGTTCACTCTCTTTGGCCGCTTTAGCAGCAGCGGTGGCTTCGTCGGTTAAGGCTTGGATTGGTGTTTTGTAATCGGTGTTGACTAAGTGCCCGTCCTGCCACACGATAGTGTTTCCTTCTTTAGGGTAAGGGAAGGTGGCGTCGTAGCTGTCGGTGTCGGCAGACAAGGGGATCTTGATGGTGCGTCCCATCTTTTCGGATAGGTCTTGCGAGATCATGGTTAGTTTGTCTAGTGCGTCTTCAGCTTCGTCGAAGGGCCACACTTCCCCCAGGTCGCGTTCCTGGTTGACGGTAATATCTCGCGTGATGATGAGTCTTTCACCTTCGGCTAGGACGTCCGGCCATTCTTCCGGTTCCGGTTCTTCGCCCGGATGGTAGCCGGGGTAGGTTAGAGTCTTTTCTTCCTCGTCGATGTAGTAATCAGAAGTGATAGTGGTGGTCTCGTTGTCTTTTCCAACGATGGAGACGGTCACGTCTGAACGTTCGATGAATGGAAAGGGGATAGGAAATACAGTGGTCACTCCATCACCCTTGTAGTCGATGCGGTTCACAGTTGTGTTAATCATTTGTTTTCACCTCCTTTCTTCATGGATTTATCCCAGAGGGATTTCCAGATGAACTGTCTAACGGTGTAGTCGTTATCTGTGGTAGCCATTCTCATGAAGTTCCAGAAGGCGTCAACAATAGTATCCGGAACCGGGATAGAACTTCGAGTGATAGCTTTGGTAGCTCCACGGCCTGCTTCGATGTAGTCGCCCTTATCTACGGCTTTCAGGAAGTTCTCGGTATGCTTGACCATATCGAAAGCAGGCGCGTCAGGGGCAGCGCTTCCGAAGGGTTTCTTGCCCACGAAGTAGTCCACGGTCCATGGGATGATTTCTCTAAAGAGCGGGACGCCGCCAAAGGGGCCGTTAGAAGCGACTGTGTGGATTGCTTTCTTAAACCATTTGTCTTCGTCGTCGGAGTCGTCGGCGCTGGCTCTAATGGCGGTTTCAACTGCTGCGCCCAATACCCACCAGTACCAGGTGGCCGCCAGCAGCGGTTTGATGTCTCTTTTGTCGTAGAGAATATAGCCGGCGCGAATGAACTGGTTGGTTACTAAGTTGGTATAGCTGAAGAAGGAGGTCATCTGCGCCAGTATGCCGTTGTCTCTGGAGAATTGGGTCTGGTCTTTGATTTCATTGGACCCGAATGTTTCTCTGACCATTTTGTCTGCGCGTCTGATAGCTTCTTTATCCACATCCTCTCTAGAAAGTTTCCCTTCAGCTTCCAGCTCTACCAATGACGTGCGGTAGGTGTGAAGCCATTCGGGGTAGGAGAATAGCCCGTCGGTGAACTGGATGAACCAGTAGGCGTTTTTGTTGAGCGCGTCTACGCCGTACTTGCCGTGTTCGACTAAGGAGCGGAGCTTCGATTCGTTCTTTCCTACGGGGATTTTATCCTGGAGGTACATATCTCTGTCGATGGTGGCGCGGCGGTCATTCATCATAGAGGATTTGTTCTGGATGAATTGCATCTGCTCTCTGATGTCTGTGGGGTTCTTGTAGAAGTCCCAGCAGGCTTTGAGGGCGTTTGCTGCGCCCATACGATCCATCATGCCGGTGATATTGCCGATGTTGAGTAATGCGGTGGAGAGTCTAAAGCCCATGGTGGTGAAGTTGAATCTTCTTCTGGCTCGTCCTAGCATGGAGTCCCACTCGGCCATTTCCTTGATGGAGGAATGCCAGTTGTCCTTTGCCCATTCCTGGAGCATGCGGATGGTCTCGGGGCCTGTTGTCAGTTCGAAGGCCTGGACGATTTCCTTTCTTGTCAGAAGTTTGTAGACGTCCACGGTAGCTTCTCGCATGGCGATGTGCTGCATGGCTTCATTGACGGCTTCCACATAGACGTCTAAGTCTAAGCGGAGTTTCTGTCCGCCGGACATGGCAGCGCGCTGTTTGGTACTGCCCATGCCTAAAGAGAAGGCGGAGGTGTTCTCCATATCCATTCTGGCGATGTCGTTGGCCTGGTTTCTTCCTGTTTTAGAGGAGGTGTTCGGATCATATTTGATTCGATAATACTGACCTTGGATGACTCTTCCCGACTTCAATGTGAAGGTTTCACCGGGGACTTTTCCTAGAGGCGTTCCGTAGAGGTCGTTTTGGACTTTGTTTCTTTCACCCCAGTAGGAATTGAGGTGGGTCCATACTTTCTCGACGAAGTCCCAGTCTTTGTTGGTCAGGTTCTTGTCTAAGAAATTCAGGAGTTCGGCTTCGTTTCCCCAGAGGGTTTCGATGAGTCGTTGACGGTTGGACTTGGTGCCGAAGTTCAAGGCCATGGCGATGACTTGCTCCTTCGTCCATTGCATGGGGTTTCCTCGATCGTCGATACCGTAGGTGTATAGCCTTTCGCTTCTCATGCTGGTCCATTCCTTGCGGGAGTAGGTGTCGAAGTTGGCACGGAAGATTTTTCTGGCCGATTGCTTCAGTTCTCGAAGGTGGGTAGTGGCGCGGTCGATGGGTTTGTAGAAATACTCGTAGGCATTCTTGCCCATGCGCTCGATGAGTATTTCCGGAAGGGTGATGTCCTTGGTTAAGCTGTGGGCTTTGGCCTTGACTCGGTCTAAGGTAGTGTCGGTCTGCGCTTTCACTTGAGGAATTACTTTTCTGTGGGTCCAGTTATCGTAAATCTCATTGGTGATATCCTCGGTGGCTTTGTCGAAGGAAGCGCCTAGTGTGTTCCCCTCATATTCTCGTCTCCCCAGTTTGTAGACAGCTTTCATGACTTTGGCCATTTCTCTAAACTGATCCATGGTGAGGTTGGATAGTTTCTGTGGCTGGCCGTCGAAGGCTTGTCTCATCCAGGAGGGGATGATGTCTTCGGCCATGTAGTTGGGATTGTCCATAGCTTGCATGGGGTTCATCTCTACCGCCAGCCAGTGCCAGTTGAAGGCTCTTTCCTGGCCTTTGTCGTCGATGGGAAGTATGCCGTCTTTCTTGGTCATGCCCAGCACATAGGCCATGTGCTGCACGAAATACCTTGCATCGTCTCTCATGAGGACCGGTTTATCGGTTCTGGAGATTCGGTTCAGTATACCCAGTATGCCGTATTTCTCCATGCCGTTCTCATTGAGAAGAGCAGTGGTGACTTTGCCGCCCCCACCGTGGAGGGTACGACGGATTTCATCTTCGTTCTTTCTGGCTTCTTTGGCCATGATGAGGCATTGGGCTTGTGCTTGTTTGTGGTAGGCTGCGCCGTCCCAGTCATTCTTTGCGGCAGCCTGCATGGCGCGGCCTTCTTCGATTTGGGCTTTGTTGAGCCACCATCTCCAGGAGGTGGCGTGAGAGAGGGACTCGCCGCCTAAGGTGTTCCGGGCGTCCTCCTTTATCAGCGCCAGGTCTATCTTCATGGCGTTTCTGGATTCTCTCAGTCCTTCGGCCATGGTCTTGAGCTGGACGGAAAGGTCTATGATGGTTTCCCTTGTGTCTTCTCTGGTGGCGTTGTCTTTCTCATGGGCGGCACGTTCCTTTTGAAGTTCGTGCTCAATAGCGCGGAGGTTACCTTCTAAGGTGGTGGCAGCTTCCTTGTACTGGTTCTTTTCCTCTTGGTTCTTGGAGGCTTCTTCTTGCGCCTTAGCGAGTTTCTCTTTCAGGTCTGCTTTCTGCTTTTCCAGCTTGGCGATCTTCTCTTCGGATTTTGCTATGGTCTCGGATTGCTTGTCCAGTTCAGTAGTTTCCTTTTCGGAAACAAGTCCTAGCCGTTTCCGGATTTCTCTTGCTGTCTTCTCCTTGTCCTTAGATCGCTTGAGTTCCAGTTGCACGGAAGTTACCAGGTTGATGTACTGGGTGACTTTCTTTTCCAGGAGCACGGCTTCAATGCGGGATTTCTTCTGGAGGCCTTCGGGGGAATTCAGAATATCTTCGGCCATTTGCTGCACCGCTTCCGGGGTTAAAGCTTCTTCCTTGTAGTGGGTCAGCATGTCCTCGATATGAGCGTTCCAGCGTTCCTCTATAGTACCGCCTGCTTCTTTGAGCTTCTGCTTGAAGGATTCTTCGGTGTGACCGCTCATGATTAAGAAGTCTTTCTTGTCTTTGGCGGTGGGAAAGGTATCAGAATTGTAGATGGTCTCTATCTGATAGATTTCATTCTCTTCACCTAAGGATTTGATGAATTCCATTTTCTGGTCTTCGGAGGAAATGGCGTTTCTGAAGTCTTCGATAGCGTCTTCCTTTACCATACGGAGGTAGTAGCTCATAGCTTTTTCCAGGGCTTTGTCCTTCACACTTTCCGCCCACGCTTTGAGGTTGCCCATTTCGGAGCTGTTGACGTCCACAATCTTATCTATGGACTCCAACTTTCTTTGGGCGGCCCATGCGTTGATTTCGTCTTCGGTGGCGATAAGCTTATCG
>CAVHZP010000071.1:0-8701 GCA_963640485.1 bacterium
CCTCCCCCTTCCAAAGGAAGGGGGTATATATAAGGTGGGGCCTTCCTACGGAAGGCCCTTTCCTCTTTAACCTCCTTCCTTTGGAAGGAGGGGGACCGCCGCACGGCGGTGGAGGTTGGCACGCATTTAGCGGGCCGCAAAAAAGCATCTCGCGTTCCTTAAAAAACGGGATACTCTTTGTTTCTCAGTGAGTTGTTTCTCCAACCGACTAGGGAACCATCTCACCACTGCACTAAGTGCGTCCCGCGTTTAGCGCTTGCGTCATTCGAGCACTTTCCGCCAGCGGGGAGCCAACCCCCGCCCTTCGGGCCCTCCCCCTTCCAAAGGAAGGGGGTATATATAAGGTGGGGCCTTCCTACGGAAGGACCTTTCCTCTTTAGCCTCCTTCCTTTGGAAGGAGGGGGACCGCCGCACGGCGGTGGAGGTTGGCGCACATTTAACGGGCAGCAAAAAAGCATCTCGCGTTCCTTAAAAAGCGGGATGCTCTTTGTTTCTCAGTGAGTTGTTTCTCCAGCCGGCCAGCAGCTAGCAGCCAGCAGCTAGGAGCTACACCACCATGTTTGCACCAGCGGGTGCAGCATTACCCCTTAAAATATTTCACGCCGGCTTCGAAGAGTGGCTGATACAGATTTCCTGTGATATTCTTCGCCACGTTCTGACCACGTCTTTCGGTGTGGCCCATTTTGCCCAGGACTCGGCCGTCGGGGCTGGTGATGCCTTCGATGGCCCAGGAGGAGCCGTTGGGGTTGTAGCGGCTATCGTAGGTGGGTTCACCTTCGGGGGTGACGTACTGGGTAGCGATCTGGCCATTGGCTGCCAGGGCTTTGATCTGTTCATCAGAAGCGATGAAGCGGCCTTCGCCATGGCTGATGGCGATGGAGTGGAGGTCGCCCACTTCGCACAGGGAGAGCCACGGAGACTTGGTGGATACCACTTTCGTGGTGACGAAGCGGGAAATATGGCGGCCCAGGGTGTTGAAGGTCAGCGTGGGCGCGTCATCGGTGAGGGGCTTGAATTCGCCATAAGGTACGAGACCCAGTTTGATGAGGGCCTGGAAGCCGTTGCAGATGCCCATAGCGAGACCGTCTCTGGTGTGGAGCAGCTGCTCCATGGCTTCCATGAGTTTCTGGTTTCTGAAAACAGCGGCGATGAATTTCCCGCTGCCGTCCGGTTCGTCGCCGGCAGAGAAGCCGCCGGGGAACATGACGATCTGGGCGTGGCGAATGCGTTCTGCCATTTCGTCTACGGACGCTTTGAGCTCTTCAGCGTCTCTATTTCTAAAGATGAAGATGTCGGTCACAGCACCGGCTCTTTCGAAGGCTCTCGCGCAGTCCACTTCGCAGTTATTGCCCGGCATGGTGGGGATGAAGACCCGCGGACGCGGCAGATTGGTGTGGACATAGAACTGCGGGATTGCTTTCACTTCCGGCAGGACGGGGGCTTCTTTCACCAGGTCTTTCGCGCGGCGCGGGAAGATCGGGTTCAGTGTGCCTTCGTAGGAAGCGAGCAATTCTTCTACAGAGATTTCCTCGCCGTAAAGTTTCATGGTGTCGCCGCCGACGGTGCCGAGAATCTTGGTGTGAGGCTGCTTTGCAAATTCAGCGGCCAGTTCCGGTGTGGTTTCTACAATGATAGCGCCATAGAAATTACCGAAATATTTGAAAAGCGGCAGGTTTTCGCCGAAGGTGACGCCCAGTTTGTTGCCGAATGCCATCTTCGCTGCGGTCACTGCCACGCCGCCGTGTTCAACGGCTTTCATGGCTGCGATGTGGCCGGCCTGTACTTCTTTATAAAGGAAATCGGCGTGGGCTTTGAATACGTCCAGGAGCGGCATGCCGGCTTCGTCCTTCGGCTGTCCGAAGAGCACCAGCACATCGCCTTCTTTTTTCAGTTCCTGGCTTACCGCTTCCGATGCTTTGCCGGGAGCGATGGCGAAGGATACCAATGTCGGCGGTACGTGAATGTCATTGAAGGTACCGCTCATGGAGTCTTTGCCGCCGATGGCGCCAAGGCCCAGGGTTTCCTGCATATGGAACGCCCCCAGGAGCGCTGCCGCCGGCTTGCCCCAGCTGGTTTTATCAGTCAGTTTTTCGAAATATTCCTGGAGAGTCAGGTATGCTTTTCTCCAGTCCGCGCCCATAGCCACCAGGCGGGTCACAGAGAGGAGCACCGCATAGACAGCGCCATGGAAGGGGCTCCAGGACGCCAGCTCCGGATCGAAGCCGTGAGCCATGAAGCTGGTGCTGTCGGTCTCGCCGCGGCGTACCGGGAATTTCGCTGCCATGCCGTCAGACGGCGTCTTCTGGTATTTTCCGCCGAAGGGCATCAGCACCGTGCCGGCGCCGATGGTGGAGTCGAAGCGTTCCACCAGGCCCTGCTGGGAGCAGTTATTGAGGTCCGCCATGGCTTTGAGCCAGGTGCCTTTGATATCCTGAATTTCTTCTTTATGGAAATAGCCGGCATCGTCCGGTTTCGCGATGTGGGCTTCCTTCACCTGCATAGCGCCATTGGTGTCCAGGAACGCTCTGGAAATATCGACGATCTTCTCGCCTCTCCATTTCATCACCAGGCGCTTCGTATCGGTCACGTCAGCGATGATGGTGGCTTCCAGATTTTCTTCGGCTGCGAAACGGATGAACTGCTCTGCGTCTTCCGCTCTCACGACGACAGCCATACGTTCCTGGGATTCGGAAATCGCCAGCTCTGTGCCGTCGAGGCCTTCATATTTCTTCGGCACCTTGTCCAGGTTAATGTCCAGGCCTTCGGTCAATTCGCCTACAGCTACAGACACGCCGCCGGCGCCAAAGTCGTTGCACCGCTTGATGAGGCGGGTCACTTCGCCGCGGCGGAAGAGGCACTGAATCTTTCTTTCGGTCAGCGGATTGCCCTTCTGCACTTCTGCGCCACAGGTTTCGATGGATTCGGTATTGAGCTCCTTGGAGGAACCGGTAGCACCGCCCATGCCGTCACGGCCGGTGCGGCCACCTACGAGGATGACCACATCCCCCGGCGTCGGGGAAAGGCGAATGACATGATCTTCCGGAGCCGCAGCCACTACAGCGCCGATTTCCATGCGCTTGGCTACGAAGCCCGGGTGGTAGTATTCCTTGACTTCGCCGGTAGCGAGACCAATCTGGTTGCCGTAGGAGCTATAGCCCTTCGCTGCTTCGAGGACGATCTTCTTCTGCGGCAATTTGCCCGGGAGGGTGTCCGACAGAGCGGCTCTCGGGTCGCCGGCACCGGTGACGCGCATAGCCTGATATACATAGGAACGGCCCGACAACGGATCGCGGATGCAGCCGCCAAGGCAGGTAGCCGCGCCGCCGAATGGTTCGATTTCCGTCGGGTGGTTGTGGGTTTCATTTTTGAAAAGGAGCAGCCAATTTTCTTCGCCATCGATGGTGTCGATCTTCACTTTGATGGTGCAGGCATTCACTTCTTCCGAAGCGTCCAGATTTTCCAGCTTTCCTTCCTTGCGGAGCGCCTTCACAGCGGCGGTTGCCATATCCATCAAAGTCACCGGACGGGTGGTGTCCTTACCATAGAGGTGAATGCGAGTCTCTTCGTATGCCTTCAATGCCTGGGAAATCGGAGCCGCAAACTTGCCTTCTTCTACGTCGATAGATGCCAGCTTCGTGGAGAATGTGGTGTGACGGCAATGGTCAGACCAGTAGGTATCCAGCACGCGGATTTCCGTCACCGTCGGGTCGCGCTTCTCTTCATCGCGGAAATAGTCGCGGATCATGGCCAGATCGCCGTGGCTCATGGCGAGACCCATAGAGGAAATCAAGGCATCGATGCCTGCATCGTCCAGATTTCTGACGCCTTCCACCACCGGCACCGCCTTCGGGTCTTCGATGGGGAGATCCAAAGTTTCTGCCTCTTCCAGGCTCGCTTCGCGGGATTCCACCGGGTTCACCAGGAATTTCAAAATCTTCTCCCGGTCACCGTCTGCGAAGTGGCCATCAAAGGTGTACACCAGCGCGCAACGCACCCGCGCCCCGTCCTTGCCGGTGACGATGGCAAGGCACTGCTCTGCCGAGTCCGCTCTCTGGTCGTACTGCCCCGGAAGGAATTCCACAGCCATCACCAGGTCGCCCTGGGGCAATGCAGATGCCGTCTCATCCACCGGCGGTTCCGAGAACACAGTGGCCACTGCCTTCTCATAATCCGCGTCGGACAAACCATCTACATCATAGCGATGATAAATCCCGCATCCCTCGATGCGATCTCCCAATACTTCGCGAAGAGCAGCGGTCAAGCTCTCTTCTCCCTGACGGAAACCCGCCTTCTTTCTCACATACAAACGTCTGATATCAGACAAGTTCAACACTCCTTCCTTGTTCCCCGCCGGATGCCCGGCTACAGTCAGAAATGAAAATAGCTACAATACACTGCTATTTTACCATAAATGACAACGCGCAAAAAGTTTTTCTATGTTTTCCCAAAATAAAGTTTGTTTGATTCATCAAACAAACTTTATGCTGCGCATGCTCGCTAGGGAAACGCTCACGGCGCTTCCTCAAACAGAACGGCAATCTACGCCAAGCCCTCCTCCTTGAAACGGGCTTGGCACATTGGGCTGATCTGCCAAACGCGCCTTATCCCTTATCCCTTATCCCCTATCCCTTATCCCTCCTTCGCGCATTCAAAAAGGCCACGAGCAAGCTCGCAGCCTTTTTCTATTTCCCGTTCCTGAGGCGATTCAGCTTTTCCTGCACCGACGTGGGCAGGGCGCGGCCGATTTCGCTGCGGAGGTTGTTGTTGTTATTGTGGGTGATGAATGTGGTCTGTACCTTTTTATCTTCGTTGATGGCGCGAAGGAGGTCGTCCACCGCCATGCGGTAAGCGCCATTGCCGAGGACCTGGTTCTGCTCCGGGCCGTCGGAGGTGACTACGTAAATGGAGCGGTACTCGTCTTTGCGGTCGTAGGATTCCTTCTCGATGTAGCTGTCTGCGGTCATGCGGCTCGGCGTGAAGACGATGGTGAAGGATTTCCCTATCTTTTCCATCTTCACTTTGTTGGATGTGCTCTTGCCATCAAAGACAACGATCATTTCCACATTGTTGTGGGCTCCATAATCCTGGAGAAGATCGATGAGCTTCTTGCGGCTCGATTCCAAATCCTCCCGGTCAAAGACCTTCGGTAACCAGAAGATCACATTGTATCCGTCCACCAGGTATAGGTCTTTCATAGTTTGTTCCTTTTTACGCTATCGGTTTTGTAGTCGGTAGTCAGTGGTCAGTAGTCAGTAATCAGGGCGCGTTTGGCGCAATGCGCACGGAGAGGACGCTACCGCTAGCGGTCTTAGTAATCAGTAGTCAGTGATCAGTGGTCAGTAATCGGGACGCATTTGACGCTATTCGCACATAGCGATGTAAGCTCTATGTATGAATAGCGGAAATCATGTCCTGATTACTAATTACTAATTACTAATTACTAAACCTCCCACGCTTTTCACGCCATCCTCTGCTTCGCTGCCTCGTAGATCAGGAGCGCGGCGGCGACGGATACGTTGAGCGAGGACACCTGGCCTTTCATGGGGATGCGGACGCAGAAGTCACAGAGTTTTCTGGTGAGCGGGGAGACGCCTTTGCCCTCAGCGCCCATGACGATGACCAGTGGGCCTTTGAGGTTCGCTTCGTAGTAAAGGCTTTCGCCGTCCATGTCAGCGCCTACCACCCAGAAGCCTTTGTCTTTCAGCATTTCCAGCGTCTGGCGAATGTTTCCGGTCTGGCACACCGGGAGGTACGCAAAGGCGCCGGCGGCGGTCTTCATGGCTGCCGCAGTGACCGGCGGGCTTTTGTGTTTCGGAAGGAGCACCGCCGATGCACCGGCGCATTCTGCGGTGCGGACGATAGCGCCCAGATTTCTCACGTCTTCCAGACCGTCCAGGAGAATGAGGATCGGGTCTTTGCCTTCGCTCGCCTGCAACACCTGATCCAGGTCAGCGTATTCATAAGGTTTCAAGAGCGCGGCCACGCCCTGGTGAACCACGCCATTTCCCATGCTTTCGAGGCGCTTCTCGTCCACTTCTTCCACCGGAAGGCCCTGAGCCTCGGCTTCTTTCTGGATAGCCAGGAGCCGGTCGTCTTTCTTTCCTTCTTTGATGAAAAGTTTCTTCACGGCTTTGGTGCGCAGAAATTCGGTGACGCTGTTTCGCCCGCAGGTGAGGAGAGAATCATTCCGCACTTGCCGCTCTCCACTTGGCCGCGGAGCGTCACGCTTTTCTCTTCTCTTGTCCTGGGGCCGCGGACGGCTCGCCGGTTTCTCTGCCTTGGCAGCCGGTTTCCCTCTGCCGGGTCTTTTATTTTGCATGATTCATTTCTCCTGCCAGGTATTTCAGACTTTTATCCAAAATAAATTGCAGCCGCTCTTCCTGCTTCGACAGATAGAGATAGCCCAGGAGAGACTCGAAAGCCGTGGACTCCCGGTACTCCTCCACCGTGGCGCTCTTGGGCACGGAGGACGATGTATTTCTTCCGCGCTTCACCACTTTCAGTTCCCGCTCCGAGAGGACTTCCCGGATTTCAAAAAGGATACGGCTCTGCCAGCGGGCGGACACCATTTCCGATGCCAGTGTGGAAAGGATCTGCACCTGATAAATGCCGGTGTGAATCAAAGTTTCCCGGATGAAATGAGACCAGCACACGTCACCCATGTAGGCCAGCGTCAAGGCGTCCATGGAGAAGGCGTCCTGCTCGGAGATTTCTACTACGTCCTTCCCCATTTTCTGGGACATCTGCTTCTTTAGAAATAAAACTCTCTTAAACTCCACGTTTCTTCCACCTTGCCCCTGTTGGCGTATCTTCGATGACGATGCCGATAGCGCCCAGCTTGTCGCGGATTTCATCGGCCAGCTGGTACTGCTTTGCCTTTCTCGCGGACTGACGAACCGCCAGCACCACTTCCATCAGATCGTTGTAGTCCTTGTCGTCGTAAGCTTCGGTCTTCTTCCATTCTTTTTCCAGAATGCCCAGGATGTCCAGGATGGTCTTGAAGGTCTTGCCGGCTTTGTCCATGGCTTCTTTGTCGAAACCGGTGCCGCCGTGCACTTCGTTGTAGTACACATTGATGGCTTTGGCGATTTCAAACATAGCGCCGGTAGCGAGGCCTGTATTGAAATCATCATCCATAGCTTCGTGGAAGACGGTCATAGCGTGGTCAGCGGCGTCGCTGAGCGCCTTGGAGGCGTCGGTGACTTCGCTGCCTTCCAGAGCGGACAGCTCTTTCACGCGAGCGATTACGTCTTTCAGTTTTTCCATATTCTTTTCTGCTTCTTCCAGGCGGTCATCGGAGAAGTCCAGCGGGCTTCTGTAATGGGTGGACAGCAGGAAATAGCGGAGCGCATCACCGGAGTATTTCTCCAGCACGTCCTTCACCAGGAAGAAGTTGTTGAGAGACTTACTCATCTTTTCAGAGTTGATGGTGATGAATCCATTGTGGAGCCAGTAGTTTACGAAATGGCAATCGGTGCAACCTTCGGACTGGGCGATTTCATTTTCATGGTGCGGGAAAATCAGATCGCTGCCGCCACCATGGAAGTCCAGTGTATTTCCCAGGTAATGGGTGGACATGGCAGAGCATTCGATGTGCCAGCCCGGACGGCCCTGGCCCCAGGGGCTTTCCCAGTACGGTTCGCCCGGCTTTGCAGCTTTCCACAGCGCGAAATCGCCGGGGTTCTTCTTTTCATCATTCACTTCGATGCGAGCGCCCGCCAGCATGTCTTCGATTTTGCGGCCGGAAAGGCGTCCGTATTCTTTAAAAGTGGAAATATCATAATATACATCGCCGCCAAGCACGTAAGCGTGACCCTTCTCGATCAGGGTCTTCACCATTTTCAGGATATCCTTCATGTGGTCAGACACGCGGGGATACACGTCAGCGCGGCGTACATGGAGCGCGTCCATCACCTGGAAATAGGCGTCGATGTAGCGGTCGGAAATGGTCTTCCAGTCGCTGCCTTCGGCATTGGCTTTGTTAATGATCTTGTCGTCCACGTCAGTGAAGTTCTGCACGAAATTCACTTTGTAGCCGATGTATTCCAGGTAGCGGCGAATGATGTCCCAGGTCACTGCCGGGCGGGCATTGCCAATGTGGGGATGGTTGTATGGCGTCACGCCGCATACATAAATCTTCGCCTCCCCTTCGGTGATGGGATGGAATATTTCTTTTTCCTTGGTGAGTGTGTTATACACTTTAATTTCTTCCATATGAAAGCCTCCTGTTGTTGTGTATTTAAAAACTTTATTGGTTTTGTAATTAGTAATTAGTGGTCAGTGATCAGTGATCAGTAGTCGGTAGTCGGTAGTCGGGACGCGATTGACTGCTTCCTCGTCAGAGCCGTGAGCCGTTTACCGTGTGACCGTAGTCGGTGGGCGGTAGTCGGGATGCGATTGACTGCTTCCTCGTCAGAGCCGTGAGCCGTTTACCGTGTGACCGTAGTCGGTGGGCGGTAGTCGGGATGCGATTGACTGCTTCCTCGTCAGAGCCGTGAGCCGTTTACCGTGTGACCGTAGTCGGTGGGCGGTAGTCGGGGCGCGATTGACTGCTTCCTCATCAAAGCCGTGAGAAGGAAGGTGCGCACGATCTGACCGTCTGTCGTCTGACCGTCTGACATCTGTCATCTGACTATCTGACTTTTGGCAATCAAAAAGCCACCGCCTCACAGAGACGGTGGCCCGCTATTCCACTCTGTCG
>CAVHZP010000072.1:0-8687 GCA_963640485.1 bacterium
CCACTAAGTCGATAGTGTAAAATCAGAAAAACTTTCGCCCCGACTACCGATTACTGACCACCGACTACTTCTCCCCCAAACAAAAAGACCGCTGACGCGGTCTTTTTTGCTTGGTTTTATTTCAATACAGAAGGCAACCAGGTGGCGATCTCCGGCACGAAACAGAGGAGCACGATTTCCAGTACCATGATGGCTGCGAAAGGTGCAGAGCCGGCGATGATGTCCTGGATGGAGCTGTCTTCGCTGATGCCTTTGATGACGAAGAGGTTCATGCCTACCGGCGGCGTGATGAGGGCGAGTTCCATGTTAATCAGGAGCACTACGTTGAACCAGATGGGGTCAAAGCCCAGGGCTTTGATGATGGGATAGAGCATAGGTAATGTGATCAGGATGATGGAAACGGTTTCCAGGACGCAGCCCAGAATCAGCAGCACGATATTGATGCCGATGAGGACGATCCAGCGGTTGAAGTCGCCTTCGGTGACGATGGACATGAGCGCCTGTGGCACTTGCAGCACCGTCAGGATGTAGCCGAAGAGCATAGCACCTACCATGATGGCAAAGATCATGCAGGAGGTCTTGATGGTGGATTTCAGAATCGCCGGCATGTCCATGATGGTGATGCTGCGATACACGAAGAAGGTGATGATCAGCGCATACACGGTGCCAACGGCAGCGGCTTCAGTAGGCGTGAAGACGCCGGTATAAATGCCGCCGATGATGATAACCGGCAGGAGAAGACCCCAGATATTTTCGCGGAGGGCTTTCATCTTTTCTGCTGTCGGCGCCTTGGGTTCTCTCGGTTTATTCCAGGAGGAAATCACGATATACGCCACGAAAGCCATGGTGAGCAGCGCGCCGGGCACGACGCCGGACATGAAGAGCTTGCCCACGGATTCATCGGTGATGGTTCCATAGAGAATCATAGGAATCGACGGCGGGATGAGGATGCCCAACGTGCCGCCGGCTGCTACGGAGCCAACGACCATTTTGCGATCGTAGCCGCGTTTCAGCATTTCCGGAATCGCCATAGCGCCGATGGTGACAGCGGTGGCTACAGAGGAGCCGGAAATAGCAGCGAAGATGGCGCAGGCAAAGATGGTAGCGATGCCAAGGCCGCCGGGGAGATGGCCCATCCATTTGCTGCCCAGGTCGAAGAGCCCGCTGCCCACCCGGCCGGTGAGCATGATCTGGCTCATCAAAATGTAGAGTGGCACAGACGTGAGGACGTAGGAATCCAAGGTCTTATAAGCAATGACCGGCACCTGGGAAAGGGTGGACATATCCACGAACTGGATAATCCCCAGAATCCCGGCGATGGTCAGTGTGAATGCCACGGGCATACCGATAATCAGGAGAACAATAATAAATAACGCGAATCCGGCTAAGACCATTATTGTGCCTCCTTCTCATCTTCATCACCAAAGAAATCGGCCAGGAAGTGGTTGGCGATTTCCAAAAAGAGCAATACAAAACCAATCAGCATGAAGCACTGGGGAATCCACAGCGGCACGCGGAGGAGCGACGGAGAAACGATTTCCATAGTGTAGCTCATGAGCATGTAGTTGGTGGATTCGGTCATGCATACATAGATGGCAAAAAGGGAAAGTAGCGACGTGAGGACGTCGAGGCCCCGTCTCACTGCTTTCGGAAAACGGGAGTAGAGGAAATCCACGCAGATGTGCCCGTGGGTCCGCATGGTGTATGCCATGCCGAAGAACCCCGCCAGGATCAAAAGGTAGGTGGACACTTCCATGGCCCAGCTGGTAGGTTTGTGGAAAAATCCGCGAGCCAGGATTTCGTAACAGATAATGAAGGCTGTCGCAAGAATGGAAAGCCCCGCAATAGCCGCAGCTCCCCCGGTGATGTAACCGAGGATTCGATTAAATATTTGATATACAGAACGCACAGACAGCCCTCCTTTGTAAGTTTAGGGATAAGGGATTAGGGATAGGGGATAAGGGCGCACCTTCCGAGAGTGGAGTGTGGAGAGTGAATTGGTGGTACACCGCATCAAATTATAAAGCGGCGCAAGTTTTAAAAATCGGTGAGCGCGTTTGGCTGCTTCCCCGCTACCGTTTTCCGTTTACCGTGTAGCCGTTATCCGAGCATGCTTGTAATAGCGGGAACGAGAGCGATATACGGCTTACCATGTAACCGACTCATCTCCATTTCCAGGGAACGGTAAACGGTTATACGGTAAACGGCTCACGGACATGAGGAAGCAGATACGCGCGCCCTGACTACCGACCACCGACTACCGACTACCGACTACTAACCTTATTTCTTTTCAGCCGCTTTGTAGCAGTCTGCCACCAGCTGCTTGCCGAAGTCGCCCTGTTCCTGTTCGAACTTCGCGATAACCGGAGCGGTGGCTTCCTGCCACAGGTGGATTTCGTCCTGCGGAATGTTGTACACGTCCATGCCCTTCGCAGCCAGTTCCTTCAGGCAACGTTCGTCTTCGGACTTGGTTTCCTTACGGATTTCGTCGCGGATTTCTTTGGACACTTCTTCCACCAGTTTCTGCTGTTCCGGAGAAAGTTTCTTCCAGGTGTTGTCGTTGATAGCCAGCAGGTAGCCTACATAGGAATGGTTGGTGGTGGTGAAATATTTGGATACTTCGTAAATCTTACGGGACAGGATGGCGGTCTGGCCGGAGGACTGGCCGTCGATGGTGCCGTTCTTGATGGCCATGTATACTTCCGAGGAGCTCATGGTCGTCGGGGAAGCGCCCAGGGCCTGGATGATGTCAGCGGAAATTTCAGAGTAGGAGCGAATCTTGAGGCCCTGGAAATCTTCCGGCTTTTCGATCTTCTTGGTGTTGTTGCAGAACTGTACATAACCGTAGTCAGCCCAGATCAGCGGGTGTACGCCTTTCTTTTCTACTTCTGCGGTCAGCGCTTTGCCCAGGTCGCCGTCCAGTGCGTTGTCGGCGATTTCAATGGTGGGGAGGACGAATGGCAGGTCCAGTACCTTCAGCGCCGGTACAGCCATGGACCAGCGGGCGGTGGAGTTCAGGCCGATATCCAGGCCGCCGCTCATGAGGGCATCATTCATGTTCTGGTCATTGTAGAGCTGACCAGCCGGGTACACTTTCACTTCGATGGATCCTTTGGACTTTTCGTTGATTTCCTTAGCGAATTTTTCTACGCTCTTGGACAAGTGGTGTTCTGCCGGCAGCTGGTATGCCAGTTTCAATTCTACCTTCTGGCCATTGCCGGAAGCCGCTTTCTTATCTCCGCCGGAGGACATGCCGCAACCTGCCATCATGCCTGCCATTGCCATTACTGCCAAACCTGCAGCTGCCATTTTCATCGATTTCTTAAACATAATCTTTCTCTCCCTTTTTCAGACAAACCCATTTTTACTTTTCTGACAAAAGCTTCTTCTTTCCTCGAATAACGTCTGCGAGAGAGACGGCAGATTTCGCGACTACCTAACGCCTCCGACCTTTTGGGGTATCAAAAAACGCCCTGATTGATATACATCAACCAGGGCGTAAACCTTCACGCGGTACCACCTCGCACTATACTCAGCGGCCTTGTAACGCTGCCAAACGCCATATCCTACTTCCGTTCAGATACAGGACTTGCGGACGACTCTGTGAGGACCCTCTGCTGCCTTTCACCATACGGCAGCTCTCTGCAAGAAAGCCGGTTCACTCGCTTCCGTTCATTGTCTTTATTCAGAAATTAAGCTTGAGACTAGTATACATTTCTCGTTTTCATTTGTAAAGGGGGAAGGAAATATTTTTTATGAGTTACGCTATCGGTTTAGTAATCAGTAATTAGTAATCAGTAGTCGGGCCGCATTTGACCTAAAGCCCTCTTCTTTGAAGAGGGTATATATAAGGTGGGACCTTCCGAAGGAAGGTCCATACATTTTTAACCTCCTTCCTTTGGAAGGAGGTTACATAGCAGAAAACGCGACCTGATTACTGACCACTGATCACTGATCACTAACCCCCCACAGTTTTCCTCAAAAATTTCATGTATAATAATCTCATCAGCCGCTCTTATTTTCAGAAAGGAAATCACCATGCAACCCATCCACATCATTTTCGTATGTCATGGAAATATTTGCCGCTCCCCTATGGCGGAATTCGTTATGAAAGATCTGGTAGAGAGAAATCATCTCGCCTCCCGCTTCATCATCACATCGGCCGCTGCCACGCGAGAAGAAATCGGCCACGACATGTACCCGCCGGCGAAGCGCACGCTCACCGCGAAAGGCGTGCCCTTCACGAAGCACGCCGCCCACCTCTTCACGAAAGAGGAATACGCAAACGCGGACTACGTCATCGCCATGGATCAAGAGAACCTGGAAGGCCTTCACTACCTCACCGGCGGCGACCCGGAGAAGAAAGTCTCCCTCCTCCTCTCTCACGCTGGAAGAAAATCTGAAGTGGCCGACCCCTGGTACACCGGAGACTTTGAAGAGACCTACCGGGATGTCCTGGAAGGATGCCAGGGGCTGCTGGAGGAAATCGTAATCAGTAGTCAGTAGTCAGTAGTCGGTAGTCGGTAGTCGGTGGTCGGGGCGCATTTGAGTGCTTCATCATCGTAGCCGTGAATCGTTTACCGTATCACCGCGGTCGACGCGCTAGATCAGACCGCCAGACGGTCAGATGTCAGAGCGCGTTTCCCTGCCGCCTCATCGTAGCTATGAACCGTTTACCGTATCATCGTTACGATGATGACATCAGACGCGCAGACGTCAGAGCGCGGGTTCCTGATTTCCAAACTCGCGGCGCTCCTTACTTTGTGCGCCGCACCACAACTTGAATCCGGGACCCTGAACCTGGAGTCTTCCTCGTCTTTCGGTATACTTAAATTTTATTTGCAGGCACTCTTGCAAATTCAAATTCGTGTGTTATAATAATCTCGAAGACAGATATGAAATGTACGGATTTCGTTCTGCCTTCACAATTTCATTTCCCGTTTTCCCCAAGCGGGAAATCCACTCCTTTATCTCCTTTTATTTTTACACTCTCACAGAAAAGGACGGCTTCGAAGGCCGTCCTTTTCTTATGGAATTTTTTGGTGTCCTTTGGTGGTTTCGTAGTCGGTAGTCGGTGGTCGGAGGTCAGACGCGCCCGACCTCCGATTACCGACTAGCGATTGCAAACCCTCCAACGCCTAATCCCGCTTCTTATGCTTTCCACCGCTTCACTCTCTCGGCGAACGCTTTGAAGAGGGGCGCCATGGTTTTTTCGTCCATATTTTCCGGATGCCACTGCACGCCGCAGAGGAGATCGTTCTTCACGCTCTCCACCGCTTCCACCACGCCGTCTTTGCTGCGTGCCACCACGCGGAGGCCGTCAGCCAATTTCTTTACCGCCTCTTTGTGGCGGGAGTTCACATAGAGGCCGTCGCCTAAGATGTCATGAAGGCGGCTGTCTTTTTCGATTTCAATGTAGTGAGTCGCGATGTCCCCCGGCGCTTTCTGCATGTGCTGGATCGTGGCTTTCGGATTCTGCACGCTCATGTCCTGCCACAGCTTGCCGCCTAACGCCACGTTCAGGATCTGATGGCCCCGGCAAATGCCCAGGATTGGTTTGTCTGCCTTGATGCAAGCTTTGATGAGGCCGATTTCAAAAATGTCCCGCTTCTCGTAGGTGGGCCCGATGCACCACAAAGGCTCTTCGCCATAGAACCGCGGCGTGGGATTCGGCCCACCGGTAAGGACCAGGCCGTCGAAGGTGTCCACAAACTCTGCCGGGTCTGCGAAATCATCATAAGCGATGATGATGGGCAGCACCCCCGCCTTGCCTAAGGCATTCAAAAGCGGCCGGGGCGCGTAGTCTGCCATTTTCTGATTGATGGGCTTCATGTCCTGCAGCAAAGTGTCCGCAGTGACAGCCACGATGGGTTTAGCCATGGTTGTGTTCTCCTTTTGGAATAAAGGGATAAGTGATAAGGGATAGGGGATAAGGGCGCGTTTGACTGTAGCGGCACTCTCGTATATGCCTTCTTCCCTGAAGAAGGTGGCCGTAAGGCCGGATGATGCCTAAAAAAGTCAGGAGTGAGGAGCGGTTGTGCGCAGGCATCACCCACCCTACGGGCCCCCTCTTCCAGGAAGAGGGCTTGCATGCGGCAGCAATCAAACGCGCCTTATCCCTTATCCCCTATCCCTTATCCCTTTTATTCCCCCATCATACCACAAAAAAAGATGCCTCCGAAGAGACATCTTTGCTTTTTAAATCATATCCAGGTTTTTCATGATCTGACCGAGGACACCTTTGAAGATACGCATATCACTTTCCGATACGCCTTCGTAGAAAGTCTGGTCCAGGTCTTTGGCAGCCTGACGGCTGGCCTGCTCTACCTGCTTTGCTTTGTCGGTGAGATAGAGGCGGTACTTTCTCGCATCTTCCGGCACTCTTTCCTTGCGGATGAGGCCCTTATCGATCATGGATTTCACCATGACGGTGATGGTGGGGTTGGTGAGATGGAGGTGTTCTTCCAGTGTCTTCTGGGTAACCAGTTCCTTCTTGTGGGTGGAAAGGTACGCAATGATGAGCGACTGGCGGGCAGTGAGGCCGAATTTCTGCATAATGCCGGACTGCTTCAGAAGCATTCTTTTATGTGCCTGTCCTAAGTTGTAGGTCAGCCCGAGCTTATCACTTTTGCTCAGGTCTTCGGGTTTTAAGTGGATCTGTTTCTTCATAATGCTCACCTTGCTGCGGGTTCAAACACGTACGACTAACACCTGGATTTCACGAATCTATTTTTAAATATTATACACTATTTCCCCTGAATCGTCACAGAAAAAAGATTATTTTTTCATGAGAATTCATTCTCGCAATGGCATGGGCGTATCCTTTGCTTTTTGCGGATATTCTTCCATATGCCAGCGATCTTCCCGGTCGAAGGCACCGCGATAGGCATGCTCTCCCAGGGTGATCAGGAAATAAATTTCTCCCATTTCCTCTCTTTTCACCACAGAGAAACGGTGGCTCTTCACGGCAAGAGCCGTGCGATACACCTCTCGTCCATTTTGAGAAATCAGAAGCGCCATGCGACCGTCCTCACAGGTCATGCGAAACTCCGTGAGCCGGCCAAATCCATCATTGAAATAGAGCGTGGACTCTTCGACGTTTCCCATTCCTTCTGTGATCGACGAAAAAGAAAATTCACTGTGCTCTTCTATGTCCGAAATAGAATGGGCGATGTGCGCCGTCCCTTCGGGCACCATGGCTCCCGCGGAAAGCGGAAGAAATACGGCGGACAGGAGAAGAGCACCTGCGATCTTTCTCATGCTGCTTCATCTCCTCCAATCCAAAATGCACTCATGGAATAATAATTATTCCTGCGTCTATTATAATACAGACCGGTGCAAGAAAAAAGATATTTTTCCCCCACCGGGGAACTCCATCGTATGCTACAAATTATCGGCATTTCCCCTTCTCTTTGTCAACGTATATAGAAATGTTCTATGACAACGTAGAGCGGAAATAGGGCTAGTGGTTTAGTAATCAGTAATCAGTGATCAGTAGTCAGGACGCAATTTCCGCCAGCGCGTACATAGCGGTATTAGCTGTATGTTGTTATAGCGTCAAATACGCCCTGATTACTGACTACTGACCACCGACTACTAAACCTCTAGCGCAATTCAACGATTTTTCTATAACCCCTTATCACTTTATGCTATAATAGAAACAGGGAAGAATAAAAAATAAGCAGCCTCCGCTGCCCTTGTATTTCTATGAAAGGAGATTTCTATGAATTCATTTAATGAAATGACCTGGGAAAGGGAGAAAACCTTTGCCATCAACATGCCGGGGCTTATGAAAGATATTTATGTGTGGGTCGCCATCGCTCTCGCCATCACCGGCGTCACGGCGTACACCGTTTCCACCAGCCCGCTGCTCTTGTCCCTGCTCTTTGCCGGGAAGTTCACCATGTGGGCGCTGCTCATTGCTACGGTGGCGCTGGTGTGGCATCTGTCTTCGGCGGTTTCGCGGCTGTCTCTCAAAGCTGTGACCGCGATGTTCCTCATTTACTCGGTGCTGAATGGTCTCACTATGGCGTCCATCTTCATCGTGTACACCATGACTTCCATCGCGTCGGTCTTCTTCGTCACCGCCGGCACCTTCGCCCTCATGTCCGCTTACGGCTATCTCACCAAGGCGGATCTGTCGAAGCTGGGAAATCTGTGTCTCATGGGCCTCTTCGGTCTCATCATCGCCACGGTGGTGAATATGTTCTTTGCTAATTCTTTCCTGCAAATGATCCTCGCCTACGCCGGCGTCCTCATTTTCGTAGGACTCACTGCCTATGACACGAAACGCATCCGCGAAATCGCTTACGCCAACAACACCGGCACTACAGACAACGGCGCGAAGCTCGCCATCATGTGCGCTCTCACGCTGTACCTGGACTTCATCAACCTCTTCATCTACATGCTCCGCATCTTTGGTGAAAAGAAATAAGGAAATAAAAAAAGACTCGGGCCTCGGCTCGGGTCTTTTCTTGTGTCCTTGGTAGTCGGTGGTCGGTAGTCGGTAGTCGGGGCGCGTTTGGCTGCCACCTCGTCATAGCCGTGTGATCGTGTGCCTGTTATTCGGGCGTGTCTAACATAGCAGGAAATGGAAATGCTATCGTTTAAAGCACTATGTTATACAAGCCCTACATGAGTAGCCCCTTGGAGAAGGGGCGCGCGATAGCGGGGGATGGAGTGACTCG